>JABWAJ010000065.1 GCA_013361075.1 Saprospiraceae bacterium
CTCACCTACAGGCCAGGGGCGGTGGCAGCATCATTGACATCAGCTCCGTGGAAGGATTAAAGCCCGATTTTGGCCTCGGCCTTTACAGCGTGAGCAAAGCAGCGCTTATCATGCTTGCGCAAAATCAGGCTAAAGAATGGGGCCGCGAAAAAGTGCGCGTCAACGTTATTTGCCCGGGTTTGGTGAAAACCAAATTCAGCGCTGCTCTCTGGCAAAACGAAACCATCCTCGAAAAAATGGAAAGCCACCTCCCCCTGGGCCGCATGGCTGCACCGGAAGAAATGGCCGGACTGGCCGTGTTTTTGGCATCAGATGCAGCTTCTTATTGCACAGGGGGCGTGTATACAGCAGATGGAGGGCATATGCTGGGGTAATGCCGTTTTTGATCACTCCAACAACCCTGTCTGGTGCAAAACAGGTAACTGCGCTCCGTAAGCCTGTGCAATATTTTCTTTAACAAAGGTTGTTGCTGTGGGGCCGGCTGCTATCAGGCGCTGGTTCAGCAGAATGACCTCATCAAAGTATTCCGGCACGGAAGATAAGTCGTGGTGCACTACGATAAGGGTTTTGCCTTCGGCAGCCAGTCCTTTCAGGATTTGAATGATTTTTTCTTCCGTGGTGACATCTACCCCGACAAATGGCTCATCGAGCAGGAAAATATCAGCTTCCTGGCACAAAGCGCGCGCCAGGAATACCCGTTGTTGCTGCCCTCCTGACAGTTCGCCGATTTGCCGGTTTTTGAGGTGCTCTATTCCCAGTTGTGCCAATGCTGCCAAAGCAAGTTCTTTGTCCCTTTTACCCAAACGCTGCAATAAGGTTTTGTGCGGGTAGCGCCCCATCAGTGTCAGGTCGAGCACAGTTGCAGGGAAAGACCAGTCAACATCATTTTTTTGAGGAACATACGCAATGGAAGTCATGCCGTCTTTAACCGGCAAACCTTTGATGGTAACCTGTCCGGCTGTTGGCTCAATGAGGCCAAGAATGGATTTGAACAGAGTAGATTTGCCTGCGCCGTTTGGCCCTATGACCCCATAGACTTTGCCGCCTTCCATGTTCAGGTAAATGTTGCTGAGTACGCGTTTGCGTTCGTAAGACACAGACAATCCTTCTATGGTGATGGTGGGCGCACCGGCGGGGATCGGTTTTCTTTTACCAAGCCGGAAAGCAACAAATGAAAAACCACCGATCAACAGGGCAACCAGGGTGGTCCAGAGCCATAGGGAACTTCTGCGGTTGAGCGATGCTGCTTCGGAAACGGGTTGAGTGACAGGCGCGCTCAGTGCTTTTACGATGGTTTCGGTATTGTGCCGCAACATGCCTAAGTAGCTGCCTGCCGGACTGTCTTTGTCGCCTAATGAATCGGAATAAAGTTTGCCGCCAATGCCAATTTTATTGTCCCGGGCTATTTGTTGCAACAGCTTTGGGTTGACTGAACTTTCCACAAAAATTGCAGGTACGCCCGTTTCCCGGATGGTATTGCTCAGTTTTACAATGTCGGAGGTCTGTACTTCGGCATCTGTGGAGGTACCCAATGCAGCCTCAACCCGAATGCCGTATTGGTTGCCAAAATACCGGAACGCATCGTGAGAGGTAATGAGTACGCGCTTTGCGGACGGGATCTTTTCAATTTCGGTGGTGATCCATTGGTCCAAATCTTCCAGTTGTTGCCGGTATAAGCGGTAGTTGAAATCGTAAATATCGGCATGTTCAGGATCGAGCCGGGTGAGTGCATTGTATACGTTTTCAATGTATTGCAGGCCATTGCGCGCGCTCATCCACGCATGAGGGTCGGTTGCATTGTGGTACTGATCGCTGGAAATAGGAGTAATTCCAGTGGTAAGGGTAACTACTTTGGCTTTTGTACCCGAATTAGCAATCAATTCATCGAGCCAACCTTCAAAAGTAAGGCCGTTGCGCAGAATCAGGTCTGCTTCCGCTACCAGACGCACATCACTGGGGGTGGGTTCGTAAATATGAGGATCACCACCAACCGGCACAATGGAAACGACCCCGAGTTGATCGCCCGAAATCATGCGGGCCATGTCTTCAAACATGGTAGCAGTTGCTACTACTTTCAGCGGGTTGTTTTGTGCCTCTATGATGAAAGAGGCACAAAACAGACAGCTAAGGAGTATAAGAGCAGTTCTCATGGATTTCAGAATTTTTGGATAAAAAGATTCTGGCTTACTTTTTTTGAGAGAACCTGTTCATTGGCCTCGCCCAGCAAAACGCGTACAGATTCATCATAATCAAAACGTTCGGCGATGCTGAGGTGGGCACCCAGTTTGATGCCGATGCGGTCGAGGTATTGCAAAAAAGCAGGCGAATGGTCATTGACTCCCACTACGGCTCCTGCTTCCCCCGGATTCAATGCAGATAAAAATACCTGCTTTCTGAAGGTAAAATTGCCGTCTGCGTCGGGGATTGGGTCGCCATGCGGATCAAATTTTGGGCGTCCAAGGTAATCATCAAGGCGTTCTACCAATTCCGGCGACTGTATGTGTTCCAATTGTTCGGCCATATCTTGCACTTCATCCCAGGAAAATCGCAGTTTTTCCAGCAGAAAGACCTCCCAAAGCCGATGTTTTCTGATCAGGCCGGTTGCAAGTTTGCTGCCTTTTTCTGTAAGCGCAACACCCCGGTATTTTTCATAGTGAATCAGGCCCTTTTCAGCCAGTCTGCGCAGCATATCCGTGACAGAAGCCGCGCTGGTGCTCATTTCGCCAGCAATGGCGTTGGTGCTTGCCGGTTTATCGTCCCGTTCTGAAAGTTTGAAAATTGCTTTCAGGTAGTTTTCTTCTGTTTGTGAAAAATTTTCCATGAAGGAGGCTTATTTATGGAGCAAATATACAATTTTTAGATTGGTCTAAAAATATTTTTTAATAAAATTAATACTCCATTGACCTAATATTCCAACATTTCAGCGCGGGGCACTAACTTGCATGATCAAAACTATGGCAATGAAATCAGGAAATTCAAGGCTCAGAGAAAGATTACATGAAATCATTTTTGAGGCAGACACCTGGGAAGGCAAGCTCTTCGACCTGGTCATCATGGCCCTGATCGTGATAAGTACTCTTGTGGTCATTATAGAAAGCGTGGATTGGATTGGGGTGAAATTTGGCAGGACCTTATACCTTCTTGAATGGGGATTTACAGCCATTTTTACACTTGAATTTTTGCTGAGACTATACACGGTAAAGCGTCCGATGAGGTATGTTTTTAGCTTTTTCGGATTCATTGACCTGTTGTCAGTAATTCCTGCATATGTTGGCCTGATTATCCCTGGTGCTCAGTCACTCATTGCCATTCGGGCTTTGCGGCTCATCCGGATCTTCCGGGTGTTTAAATTAGGATATTTTCTTAAAGAGGGGTTTGTAATCGTTGGAGCTTTGCGCGCCAGCCGGGCAAAAATCACAGTTTTTCTCACTTTCATTCTATTGTCTATTATTGTCATTGGAGCCATCATGTATCTGGTTGAAGGCGGGATGAATGACGATTTTTCCAGCATCCCGAAAAGCATGTACTGGGCTATTGTGACACTTACAACCGTAGGCTACGGCGACATTACTCCCATCACTGGCTTTGGACAGTTTTTATCTGCCCTGGTGATGATCATGGGTTACGCCGTTATTGCTGTGCCTACCGGCATTGTTTCTTCTGAGCTCATACAGGCAACAAAAAAAGTATCTACCAATACCCAGGCTTGTCCGGCTTGTTCTAATCAGGGCCATGATGACGACGCAAACTTCTGTAAATACTGTGGAAGTAAACTTCATGAAGTTACCCCATAAAGTGCTATCCCGGTGGGCACAAACCCCGTTATGCCCCCCGAACGCGGGCTGTGGCAAGCAGTCGGCGCATGCTGTAGCGTCCGCTGCCGTTCACCAGCACCATGAGCACGCCGCCGGTGATGGCAATGTTTTTCATAAAATGGATGGAATTGATCCGGTGCAGTTCGGGAGTAGGGTCGTTCCAGAAAGAATGCACAATGAAGGTTACCGGAACCCAGTACAAAAGCAAAAGCAACGCGCCAAAACTTGAGCGGTAGCCCAGCAGCATCATGAGGCCGCCGAGGATAAGTAAAGTGATGGCCCCAACCAGCAACAGGTCCTGCCGCCAGGTAAGTCCATAAGAGGTCATGATGTCTTTAGTTGTGTCGTAATATTTGATGGAATCATAAGCTTCGTACAAAAAAGTGAACGAGAGAAATACCCTTCCTATCAAATCCATGATGTCTTTCATCTCCTTTTTTTCGCAATTTAGCAAAATCCGGATGATGAATGCTATTCTTATTGCCTTTAAGACAGATTCCATTATCCCTTCCTGGCCGGAATCGGTTCGCCATGCGGGTCTGTAGTAGGGAAACCAAGCACTTCGTCAACTTCGTCTAATAAATGATCAGGAAGCAAATGTTCGAAGCGTTCTGCTTCATCGTGGATTTGATCCGCACTCAGTCCCATTTTGTCAGCAAGATAGGTTTCCCAAAGACGGTGCGCCCGAACCAGTCGCTGGGCAGCTTCCAGCCCTTTTTCAGACAATTCGAAAGTGTCCAGGCGGAACAATCCCCGGTCAGCTAAATAGCGAAGCCTGCGGCGAAGGGTATGCGGCCTCCACCCGAGGGCTTCCAGCAGGTTGTCAAAACTGAGGGCGTGCTGCTCGTGCAGATTGAATGCTTTTTTCAGGCAATCTTCGAAAAAAACACGGCTTCGTTGGCGCTGCTTGCGGAGCACCCGCCACAAAAGACCTTTTTCGGGAGCGAAAAAGACGGCCATTAAATAAACGAAAGTGGCGGTTACCGCCATAGCAGGCCCCGGAGTTGTGTCTAAGTAAATGGCGATCAGCAAACCTGCGATAGCCGACGAAAAACCAATAGCTGCAGAGATGAGTATAACCCGCTTAAGGCGATTGCTGAGTAAAAGCGCTGCAGAAGCCGGGGTTATCAGCATGGCAACGACCAGAATGACCCCTACCATCTGAAGGGAAGCCACTACGGCAAAAGATAGCAACAGCATTAGAAAATAGTGAACCAATTGGACGGGAATCCCCATTGTCTGGGCTATGATCGCCTGAAAAGTGGACGCAAACAAGTAACGGTAAAAAATAGTGACACTCACCACAACGTAAACCAGTACAAAGGCGGTGAGGTACAAATCGGTATCCGCCACACCCAGAACATTTCCGAACAAAAAATCTTTAAGATCCAGGTGAACACCTTCACTGCGGCTGATCCAGGAAATGCCAATGACACCGATGGAAAACATGGCGGTGAACATTATGCCAATGGCAGCATCGTTTTTGGTTTTTGCATGATGTTGTATCCAGGTAATGCCAACCGCAGTGACAAGGCCTGCTATTACAGCACCGATAAAAAAACCGACTACGTGGTAGCCAATCAGGATGAAGGCAAATACCACACCCGGCAGAATGGAGTGAGCCAGGGCATCGCCAATCAAGGACATGTTGCGCAATACAATGAAACAACCCAGTATTCCGCAGACTATACCCACCATTCCGGATGCAATCAAAGCGCGTATGGCCCAGGCTTCTCCCAGCAAATTGATGTAGTTTTCCATAAACTATTCTTCCTGGTTTCGTTTTACAAGGCAAATATAAAAAAATCATGGGAATAAAAAATAAATTTTAGACTTATCTAAAAATATTTTTACCTTTAGGCTTGTTTGATGCGTCAGGCAAAATGGTATTTATCTTACATCCTTTTTCCGTAGCTTTACACGTCGCAAAACAAGCGACGATTGGTTATGATGTTGTTTTGCGTTTATAAAACCGATATTGGGCTGCTCACCGCCTACGGCGAGGAAGAAGTGCGTCATGTGGCCGGGGAAGATGTAGTTTGGATTGACATGCTGAACCCGACGGCTGACGACAAAGCATTTGTAGAAAGTAAATTTCAGGTGGAACTTTTTACCCGCCAGGAAGCGGAAGAAATTGAAAGCAGCTCGAAATTTGGAGAAAGTGCCGCTGAAATTAATGCTAACCTGAACTACATCTACCACAGGAACGGCCAATATGGTGTGGATCCGGTGTCTTTCATCCTGAAAAGCAACCTGCTCATTACCCAGCGAAACATCGAACTTCGTTCTTTTGATGAAGTGGCGCGGTCATTCCGAACCAACCGGCGTCAACAAGCCAGCGGGCACAATATTTTTCTCATCCTGCTGGAAATGCGCATTGACATTGAAGCTGACTTTCTGGAAGATCTTTCTAAACAAATTTATGCAACCAGCAAGCGTCTGACGATTGAAAAAACATTGGATGAAGATGTTTTGATCGAAATCAGTAAACTTCAGGAGCTGACCATGTTGTTTCGCGAAAGCACCAGTGAAATGCAACGGCTCATTTCTGCGATCCTGAAAAGTGCTTATTTCCCAAAAGACGAATACGAAAAAATCCGCGTCATGATCAAAGACGTTGGGTCTTTGCTGGAACATACTGCCTTCAACTTTGAGCGGTTGGAGTATCTTCAAAATACCTTCCTCGGTTTGGTAGACATGGAACAAAACAAAATCATCAAGATTTTTACCGTTGTTACGGTTGTTTTTATGCCTCCTACTCTGATCGCCAGCCTCTATGGCATGAACTTTGTTCACATGCCTGAATTGAACTGGGCGGGCGGTTATCCCTTTGCTTTATTGCTCATGATCCTTTCTTCGGCCGGTACGCTGTTTTATTTCAAAAAACAAAAGTGGCTCTAGTTTTTTTTATTCACCTGAGAGAAGGCTAATTTTTATCATTTGCTTAACACAGAAGTTGGGCTGGTTTTTCGTTTATGCTCCATTCGCAAGCCGCTGTTACAGGGGTTGAATCAAAAACATAGAATGGTATGAGCCGAATCATTTTAAAATGGCAGTTGCCGGTATTGATAGCAGTAGTTATTACAGGGCTAACCAATTGTGCCAACAGCCAAAACCTGAATCTTTTTTCGCCTGATTATGATGTAAAGCTTGGCAAGCAGGTTTCTGCACAAATTGCCTCTGACCCAAAAAAGTTTCCGGTTCTGCCCGAGCGGGGCAACGAAGAAGTCTATCGCTATGTACGTGGTATTTCAAAAAACATCGTCAACTCGGGTAAGGTCAAATACCGGGATAAATTTGCCTGGGAAGTGAAAATCATTGACGACGACAAAACCCTCAATGCTTTTTGTACGCCGGGCGGCTACATTTATGTGTACACCGGACTGATCAAGTTTTTGGATTCAGAAGACCAGCTCGCCGGTGTAATGGGGCACGAAATTGCACACGCCGACCTGCGCCATTCTACGCGCCAGTTGACCAAAGTGTATGGCATCTCGGTCTTGCTGGAATTGGTTAGAAAAAACCCCAGCCCTTCCACTGTGGAGCAAATCGCCCTTGGCTTGCTGAACCTCAAATTCAGCCGCACCCACGAAAAAGAGGCCGATGCACAATCAGTGGTATATTTGTGCAATTCACAATATCCTGCGGATGGCTGTGCCGGATTTTTTAAAAAAATGGAAGGCAAAGGTTCTAATCCTCCTGAATTCATCAGCACCCATCCCAACCCCGGCAACCGCATAGCCGCCATTGAAAAGAAAGCGGATCAACTGGGGTGCTCTCATGGCCAAACACGCCAAAGCGAATACCAGCGCATCAAGCGGTTATTGGATTAGCCCGCTAGTAACAATCCCAGTAATAGCTGACTTCAGAAAAATCCAGATGGCGCAGTTTTTCCGGATGGATGAAAAATTGGGCAGTGCCCATATCGCCCCAAAGGATGCCTTTGCCAGGATCGGAGTCGAGCTGAAAAAGTAGCGTCAGGTTGCTGCCAGCAGGACGGGGATCGTATTGCGTAAAATGAGGATACCCGCCAATTTTATGGCCCCTGCTGGCCGCCAACCTTCGCCAGGCATCCTGCAAAACCCATTCAGCTGCACCAAATTGCGCAAAAAAATCTTTTCCCAGAGTGGCTTCAAATCCACCATCGTCGGGTGGAAGGTAACCGCTTTGCAATGCGTATTCAAAAGCTAAACCAGCCCCGGGTTCTATGGGCAGGTCATCGTAGCGATAGCTGCGCAAAAAAGAAAAATCAGTGACCAACCCTTCTGTATTGTGGTGAATTTCCGGTCTGTAAATGACCCGGAAAGTACTTTGCTGCGAGGCCTGATCGGGGTTTTGACCATAGAGGAAATCGTCAAAAATGAAAAACTGCAACAGGCCCTGTCGGGGAAAATCTGCGATGTGGGGTATTTCTTCAAAATTGATTTGCGCCAAAAATAAAAGCTGGATTCCATCCGGGCTTACTGGCCAGGATTCGTGCTGCGGCCACCAGGGATTTCCTCCTAATTTTCCCGACCAGGGATGTGCCAACGGGGCTTGTGATAAAACAATCTTCACAAAATCTTTTCGGGTAGCAGCAAGTTGATCCTGGAAAGGCAAAAGCGCTTCCGGCAAATTCAATGGCAGTTCCATGAGTTATCTTTTTGACGCGACAAGTTAAGATAATCGTGAACATATCCCACTCTCATCGGTTATCCAAAGCGTTGATTCGTTCACGAATGCCTGCTTTAGGGCAGCTGTTATCGTATAGGATATGATGAAATTCAGAGTAGGCATCCTTGCCCTGTTTGCTGTGTTGGCCATTGCCAGCGCCCTGCTGTTGCCTAAGTTACGCTTCTCTTTTGATTTCGAGCAGTTTTTTCCAAGTGGTGACCCTGATCTGGCTTTTTTCAAAGAATTCATTAAAGAATTTGAAGCAGACGATAACTTCATGCTTGTTGCCCTGCGCCGTGAAGAGGGGGCATTTGAACAGCAATTTCTGGAAAACGTACACGACCTGACCCTGAAATCGCGCGACCTGCCCCATGTGCTGGAAAGCAATTCCCTGACCAAATTTTCTTATCCGATAAAAACGCCTTTTGCCATAGTAACTACTCCGGCCATTCACATCTCGGAGCCCGAGTATTATGAGCGCGACCGGGAGCGGTTATTGAAAGACGAACGGTTTGTGCGCAACCTGATTTCCACGGATGGCAAAACCCTGGTCGTTTTTTTGAAAACGGTCAGCAATATCCAGCTCGATCAGGCCCGCGAACTTATGCAGGCCCTTGACAGTCTTGTCACCCAATATAATTTTGAAGAATTTCACTACCTCGGCAGGCCCTATTTCCAAAAAGAAATGGTGGACATGCAGATCCGTGAAATCAAAATGTCCTTCATTGTATCTGGTGTTCTGGTCGTATTCATTCTTTTCCTGATTTTCCGGCGACCCATCGGGGTTGCAGTAGCCATCTCAGCCATCGGCCTGGGGCTGCTGCTGTTCATGGGGCTGTTGTCGGCACTGGGGCGGGAGCTCAACGCAATGGCTGCGCTTTATCCGGTGTTGATGATCATTGTTGGTACCTCCGATGTGATCCACATCATGAGCAAATACATTGACGAGCGAAACAAAGGCCGCGGGCGCGACGAAGCCATCCTCATCACCCTGAAGGAAATCGGATTGGCCGTGTTTCTTACTTCTGCCACGACTGCCATCGGGTTTGCTTCTCTGTTCACCAACCGCATTCCTCCCATTCGCGATTTTGGCATCAATGCAGCCATTGGGGTTCTGGTCGCCTACATTACATCGCTTTTTTTCCTGAGCGCTCTGCTTTCGTTTTTCCGGGCCGACCAGATTACTGTTGCTGCCAGATCCCAGATTCGCTGGCAAACAGCGATGCTGAACCTGTACCAGTTTACGGACCGTAAAAAACGATCAATTGTCTATGGTTTTTTAGCCGCTCTTCTGATTTGCTTTAGTGGTATGGCCCTGGTCAACACCAATTACAACATCACCAACAACCTGCCCAAAAATGCAAAAATTACAGCCGATTTCCTGTTTTTTCAACAGGAATTGGCCAGTTTCCGGCCCATGGAAATTGCCGTGTATGCCCAGGGCGATTACCTGGCTACCGACTATGCAGTGGTGCGTGAAATAGACAAAACGGAGCAATACCTGCGCACCTTTCCCGACATCCAGGCCATTGGATCCATTACAGCGTTGTTTAAAAGCATCCACCAAATGAATCACGGCAACGCCGAATCAGCCTACCGGATGCCGAATGACAGCACACAGTTTGGGCAATATCGCCGACTGCTTGATAAAATTCCGGCCTCCATGACCAACGTCATGATCAGCCGCGACGAAACCAAAACGCGCATCACCTCACGCATTGGCGACGTTGGAGCCGACAGCATCAAAAACATCGGCTTGCAGATTGACCAGTGGGTTGCTGCCAATACAGATACTTCCGTCGTGAAATTTTACCGCACAGGTACAGGGCTTATTATCGATAAAAATGCGGAATATGCCCGCAAAAATCTCATACAGGGGTTGTTGCTGGCCATTGCACTGATTGGCATTTTGATGGCCTTGCTGTTCCGGGATTTGCGCATGACAATTGTTTTTCTGCTGCCCAATATTTTTCCCCTGCTGGTAGCCGCGGCCATTATGGGCTTTGCCGGTATTGAACTGGAGGCAGGCGTCTCCATCATATTCACCGTCGTGTTCGGTATTGCTGTAGACGATACCATTCACTTTCTCAGCCGGTTTAAAATTGCACGCAGCCAGGGCCAGAATGTAGAGTCTTCCATAAAAATAACTTTTCTGGAAACCGGAAAACCCATGGTACTCACCAGCGTCATCCTGTTTTTCGGATTTTTGGTCATGCTGTTTTCCGTGCACCCGCCGAGTGTGATTGTCGGCACGCTGATCAGCTCTACCCTGCTCAGTGCCTTAGTTGGGGATTTGTTGCTGACGCCGGTGTTGATTCGGTGGTTGGTAAAGGAGGAGGGATAGAATTCCGCTACCGGCCGGCGGCGCTGCCAGAAAACGAATTTTTAATCGTTCCCCGGGGCGTTGAACACCGGCCGGTGGCGGAAGAAGAAGTTTGCGTCATGCTCTTTGAACCGGGCAATACCCTGAATACGGGCGATGCAGCAAGCAATGAGCTGACGAGAACAGTGCTGGAAAAAATTTAATCTCTTTTCCCGAAATCCTGGCTGTCCCGCGTATTTTTCTGCACCGCAATGGCACCAAACAAAGCCAGCAGAAAAGCAAAGGCATAATACCCTTTTTCACTTGGCAGCAGGGCGGCGTTCCACAAGCCAATGACCAAAAGCACGATGGCCAGAATGGTGGAAAACCAGCTGATGCCGTAATAAATGTCCGTTACCGGAATGCCTTCCAGGCGGTCGCGTACGCTTTTTTGAACCGAAATCACGGAAAAAAGCCCGTACATCAGGATCGTGAAATAATACCCTTTTTCATTCAGTACCATATCGGAGCGCCATAGCCCGATCAGGTACCCGGCCATACCGGCACCCAGGGCAACCCAGGAAGCACCGATAAAAGCATTGGATGGTTTTTGACTCATAGTCGTAAACTGATTATTTTCGAATGTTTTAGAAATCGCAGAATAACTTTATTTCAAGCCGCCATTTAGGGTGTTTTTGCTTGGATAAAAGTACCCATCAAGCTGCATTTGGCGGCACGAAATACGTGGCTTTCGGCTCCCTGAAGGCAAAATATCCGATTGTACCGGAATAACTTTCGACCACCAACGGCAGAAAGCCTATAAAACCCCGGCATTCACAAGCTGTTTTTTAAAATTTGCTCATAAGCCGTCTCCCATCCTTCCCACCCGTGTAAAGCAGAAAAAGAGCTGTTGTGCCAAAGTGTACTGAAGACGCCCCCCGTTGCGCGAACAGCATCCGACAGGCTGGCACAGACACCCACCGCAGCATCCGGCGAAAGCCCAAGGTATTGCTGCAAAGTGACCTCCATCACCTGAAAAGGATGTATTACCAGCGGAGTTGTTTCTTCCCGCTCCAGGTCATACCAGTAAAAAGGAGCAGCAATACCTGCCCGGAACCCCGGTTGGTCGGCATAACCCATTGAATAGTCTTCCCGGATACCGGCATTCAGCAACTGGCGACAGGTATCCGGAAAACGCAACAGCAGGAAATGCTGCCGGCTTATTTGCACCGGGTTGCCTGTAATTTGGGCAAGGCGGTCAATTTCAACTTCCAGGCGACCGGGCGTATGTGACGCTGCATAAGAAGGATGGATGCCTGTCGGATGGGTCGCCCCGATTTGGGCAATCAGACTTCGAAATCCTTTGTTTTTGAAAGAAATACAGGGGTCCAGCCGGCTGTAGTCGCCCAGCAAAAAGAAAAAAACTGGCAGGAGGCCGAAGCGTTGGTGCAAGGCATCCAAATATGGAAAAGTAAAGTAGGGGTCTTCGGCTTGCCCACGCCACACCGCTAAGCGATTGTTTAGCCGCCGCCATTGCCCCCGGGCTGCATCAGATGCCATTGCCCCCAGACTATGCCACCAGGGCCGGTGGCCGTATGCCCAGGCAATGTCCACATCATAAGTTGGCTGAAACCGATAGGGCAAGGGTTTGGAAGCCAAACCCGGGTACAGGATTTGCAGGGCCTGTGCCAATTGTCTGGCCCATTCATTGACGACCGGTCGTTGTAAAAATCCGTTTTGCCCGGCGATGCTGCTGCCCGACGGAAACCGCCCGTGCACATCCCGCGTGGCAGGCAGGTATTCTTCATAACGGCTAACCAGAAAAAAGGTCGCTGCAAAAAGGTCGAAAGGGAAATGAGTGCCGGTTACAGAAGTCGGAAATAAAGCCGGGGTTTCCCCAGACAGAAAAAAATTGCAGGCTTGCGGACGAATGCCGGTTTCTGACAATAGTCCGCAGGGCACCACCCACAGGGTTTTGCCGGTTGCGGGAAGCAGGCTGTAATTCAGGCGTGGTCCTTCATGCGCATCAAACAGGCTGTGGTTGCTCGTAATCCGGCAGGGAATGTCCAATAACTGCCGGAACAGCAAATCCATTGTATAAGTCAGCCTTGGCGAAGGTGCTTCCGCAAAAATAAGCAGCGACATGCCTGCAAAGTAAAAACAAAAACTGAAAGGACGTACAGCGCCCGTGAGACGTCAGCCTGAAAACGCTAACTTTGACGGGTAAATCAGGATTTATGGCTACAATATTGATCAAACACATCCGAACGCTTGTCCAGGCTTCCCAAACGCCGCTTGGTGTAGTGGCGGGTGCCCGAATGGGCGGGTTGCCGGTTGTTGAAGACGCTTTTTTGTTGATTGAAGACGAACAGATTTCTGCGTTTGGTTCGATGAATGAGGCTCCGAACGAGGCTGATTCAGTCATTGATGCAACCGGGCGCATGGTATTCCCCTGCTGGTGCGACTCGCATACACACCTGGTTTTTGCAGGTAGCCGGGAGGGTGAATTTGTAGACCGTATCCGCGGACTAACCTACGAAGAAATTGCACGCCGCGGCGGGGGAATTCTCAATTCGGCCCGCCGATTGAATGACACCCCGGAGGAGGTATTGCTGGAGCAAGCTTTGCAGCGGCTTCGCGAGGTACAGCGATACGGCACCGGGGCCATCGAAATCAAAAGTGGTTATGGCTTGAGTGTGGAGGGCGAACTGAAAATGCTTCGGGTGATCAGGGAGTTGAAAAAACACTCGAAAATGGCCATCAAAGCCACTTTTTTGGGAGCTCACGCCCTCCCGCCCGCATATCGGGAAAACCGGGAAGGTTACCTGCAATTGATTGAATCGGAAATGCTGCCAGCCATTGAAGCAGAAGGGCTGGCCGACTACATTGATGTGTTTTGCGAAAAGAATTTTTTTAGCCCGCAAGAAACCGAACGCCTTATCCTTGCCGGATTAAAGCATGGGCTTAAAGCCAAAATTCATACCAATCAGTTTAACTGCATGGGCGGTATAGAAACGAGTGTTCGCCACGGCGCCATTTCGGTAGATCACCTCGAAGTGTTGAACGAGGCCGAGATCGAATGCCTGTTATCGGGCAATACCATCCCGACTTTATTGCCCGGTGCCCCCTTTTTCCTGAACGACCACTATCCGCCGGCGCGCAGAATGATTGAAGCGGGGCTGCCGGTTGCCTTGGCCACCGATTACAATCCAGGATCGTCGCCCTCCGGAAAAATGGCTTTTGCCATCACTTTGGCCTGTGTTAAAATGCGCATGACACCCGAAGAAGCCATCAATGCTGCGACCATCAATGGTGCGGCGGCTATGGAATTGCAACATTCGCATGGCAGTATTGAGCAAGGGAAGGCGGCTAATTTTTTCCTTACAAAACCAATACCTTCCCTTGCTTATTTGCCTTACGCGTTTGGCAGCGACCTGATCGATCAGGTTTTTATCGGGGGTGCATTAGTGGCGTAGTATTCTGCCGTTAAGTGTTGAAATCGAGAATCTTGACTTCTACACGCTGGTTTCGTTTTCGCCCGGCTACCGTTTTATTGGTATCTATCGGACTGCGCTTGCCGTAGCCTTTGTATTTCACCCGGTCGGATGAAATACCTTTTTTGATCAGGTAGTTGGCCACCGATTTGGCACGCATGGAAGACAATTTATCGCAGTAGTCGTCGCTTTTTGGCAAACCATTCGTATGCCCGCCGATTTCAACGATCACATCCGGGTTTTTGGACAAAAAGCTGTAAATATCATTCAGCGAAGGATAAGACTGAGCCGTGATGTTGGTACTGTCCGCTTTAAAATAAATGTTCGTAAAGCGCAGTACCTTTCCTTTCTGCAGGTCGGAACGCTTCAGATTGGAAATGGCAATGTTTTCTTCCACTTTTGGTGGCGTTTGAGCCGTATCCTGTGTTTTAGGCGGCTGAACCGGTGTTGTTGTTTTCGGGGTAGTCGCCGGATTTTTTACAGGCGGTTTCACCGGCGTTGTGGGAGGTTTGGTTGGAGGTGGCGTTTTTTGCACCACTTCATCGCAGGGCACCGGAACGATGGCAGATGCTTTATCCAGCAGGATATTGCCATTGTACGGAACCAGAGTCGGCGTTTCGTAAAAAGCTTCCAGTACAATATAGGAATAATTGCCCATCGGCTCAAACTTAAAATTATACTCTTTCCAGTTTGTATTGATGATGAGCTTTGTCTCTCCCAACATGTATTGCTTGTCACAATGGCCGAAACCGCCATAAATTCTCAACTTGGCAGGTGTGGCGTAGTTGGCCGTTTTGTCGCTGACCCGGCTCACACTCACGTACGTAAGCGACCGGGCGAGGTGGATGCTGAACTCGTAGCATTTCCCTTTTTCCAAAGGTTTGCTAAGCCGCTGAGAGACCGATTCCCAGGTGTCGTTGTCTCGAACAACCAAACCCAGATAGGTTTCCCCATCGGCGGCTTCTTTAGTTACGTTGAACGTAGGATCGGGCTGCACATCGGGAGGAGATTCCCCCGGAAAGCCGCAATTGTACCAGTTGATAGGTGGATTGCTGGCACGTGGAAAATCTTCAAATGAAGGATTAGACAACGTAACAGGTTCTCCCTGTGCCGAAACTTGGGCAGCAAGGATGGTCAAAAACAGGAATCCAAGGAATAATCGCTTCATATACCGTGCAATTTTCTCAATACTTAACGATCTTAGGGGGGGGAATTGTTTTTTTAAACTGCAAAATCCCCCTTTATCTACCAATCTCCTTTTGTAAGTTGCCGTGTACCTAACCTTTAATGGCAGGCAGACCTCAACCGGAATTAGATCCGGAGGTAATGTAACGCAAAGTTTAACCCAGAAATTCGCCATTAAGCTCTGGGGAGGGCGGTTGTGCCATTTTGCACCTTGCATTGGGGCACAACCTGATAATTTATTTTATTTGAATGCATTCAGCCCGGTCACGTCCATGCCTGTGATGAGCAGGTGAATGTCGTGAGTGCCTTCATAAGTCAGCACGGTTTCCAGGTTCATCATGTGGCGCATCACCGGGTATTCGTTGGTGATGCCCATACCACCATGAATCTGCCGTGCTTCGCGGGCAATTTCAAGTGCCATATTCACATTATTGCGCTTGGCCATTGAAATCTGAGCAGGCGTTGCTTTCCCCTGATTTGCCAAAGACCCCAGGCGCCAGGTCAGCAACTGTGCTTTGGTGATTTCTGTAATCATTTCAGCTAATTTTTTCTGAGTCAGCTGAAACTGGCCAATTGGTTTGCCAAACTGAATGCGTTCTTTGGAATAACGCAACGCCGAGTCATAACAATCAAGCGCGGCACCAATAGCACCCCAGGCAATTCCATAACGCGCTTTCGACAAACACGCCAGCGGGCCTTTGAGACCCTGAACATTAGGCAACAGGTTGGATTTGGGTACGCGCACGTCTTCAAATACCAATTCACCGGTTATGGAAGCGCGCAGCGACCATTTTCCGTGAATCGTTGGTGTCGAAAAGCCTTTCATTCCGCGCTCTACAATCATGCCGCGGATGATGCCCTCTTCATCCTTTGCCCAGACAACTGCAAGGTCAGCAACCGGAGAATTGGTGATCCACATTTTGGCACCGTTCAGGATATAGGCATCGCCATCATCGCGGATATTGGTAATCATATCACTCGGATTGGAGCCAAAATCCGGCTCTGTAAGGCCGAAGCATCCAATGAATTCGCCACTACCGAGTTTGGGCAGGTATTTTTTTCGCTGCTCCTCCGAACCGAATTTATAGATCGGATACATAACCAGCGAACCTTGTACCGAGGCCATTGACCGGATGCCCGAGTCGCCCCGTTCCAGTTCCTGCATGATGACACCATAGGCGATTTCATCCATACCGCCCCCGCCATATTCTTCCGGCAGGCTGGGGCCAAATGCGCCAATTTCTGCAAGGCCTTTAAACAAGTGCGTGGGGCATTCTGCCCGGTCGGCGTATTCTTCAATGATGGGGCTGACCTCTTGTTTTACCCAGGTGCGCACCGCATCGCGGGCCAGCAAATGGTCTTCGCTCAGCAATTCATCGAGGTTGTAATAATCGTGATGCTGGTAGCGATCTTCACGCGCGCGCTTCACGATGGTTCCGTTGCTATTATGCGACATGTTGATGACATTTAAGTTTTGGTTAGGAAAGGCTCCGAAAAGCGATGCAAAGGTATATATTTCGCTGTTTCGATTACAACGTTTTCCTTTGAGTTCTGTTTGGATTAAGGCAAAAGCAAACGATACATGAAAAATCACATTCGCCGCTGGAACGCTCTTTGGGATCCGGACCGCTATCACGGATGGGGCAAAAACCGCCGGTTTTTTGAAGGCTGGTACTTTAAGCTGGTGGATCCGGGGGAGCAATATGCTTTTGCGGTGATTCCGGGAGTAGCTTTAGGGTCGGATGGCGACCACCATGCTTTT
>JABWAJ010000639.1 GCA_013361075.1 Saprospiraceae bacterium
CGCCAGGGCTTCTTCCAGGCTTTTAATCTTCGCTTCGGCGTCGGCTAATTTTTTGCGTTCGAGGGCAACGACCTGTTCCGGAGCACTGCTAACAAAGCGTTCATTGCTGAGCTTTTTCTGTGTGGAAGCAGCAAACCCCCGGTTGTATTCCAACTCTTTGGTCATTCGTTGCCTTTCCGCTTCCACATCAATTGTTTGGTGCAGGACAATATAATATTTCTCCGGACCGGCCAGAAAAGAGACACTGCTCGGGATTTCAGTATCCGGGGTCAGCTCAAGGCTTTCCAGATTGGCCATTTTCATGATGGTTTCCCGAATGCCCTCTGTCGTCAGTAAAGCTGTATTTCCAGGGGTTTCCTGAGCAAAGACCTTTAAGTGTTCGTGCATACTTACGCCTTTGCTGCTCCGTACTTCACGGATGCCTGTTACCACCGTTTTGGCCCGCTCTACTTTATCAATAAAGGCTTCGTCGAAAGTACCTGCCTGTGGCCATGTGCTGACTACGCAATCCTCGCCTTCCAGGCGGTCGCGCAGTTGGTGCCATATTTCTTCGGTTACAAACGGCATATAAGGGTGGAGCAACGTCATGAGTTGTTCAAACAGGCTTATGGTTTTTTCCATGGTTGCCGAATCCACGACGGGTGTTCCGTATGCAGGTTTGATCATCTCCAGGTACCAGGAGCAAAAATCGTCCCAAATAAACTTATACAACAGGATCAGGGCTTCTGACAAGCGGTATTCCTGCATCAGTGTGCCGGCCTTTTCAATGGTCTGGTTCAATTTGTGTTCCATCCATTGGGCAGCTACCTGGTTGACTGCGGGCATCGGGGCATCGGAAACGTCCCAGCCTTTGATCAGGCGCAGGGCATTCCAGAGTTTGTTGCAGAAATTACGGCCTTGTTCACAAAGTTTACTTTCGTTGATAACTTCGCCGGTTTTGGGGTCTAAGGGGGCATCAAAAATGATGTCATTGCCTGCTGCAGCACAACTCAGTAAGCCAAAGCGGACACCATCGGCGCCGTAATTTTCAATCAATTGTAGCGCATCAGGAGAATTGCCCAACGACTTGCTCATCTTCCGGCGCTTATTGTCGCGGACCATCCCCGTGAAATACACATCGCGGAATGGCTGGATGCCTTTTGCTTTTACGGCCTCTTCACCCAGCAATGCAGGAGACCACTCATAGCCTGCCATGATCATGCGTGCTACCCAGAAGAACATAATGTCCCAGCCTGTAACGAGGGTGTTGGTGGGATAATAGTAGCGCAATTCATCAGGTCGGTCAAACCCGTCGAAAACAGAAATGGGCCACAACCACGAGGAAAACCAGGTATCTACCACGTCTTCGTCCTGTTTCAAATCTTCCGGCATGAGGGTGGCCTGACCAGTTTTGAGGCGGGCTTGTTCCAGCGCTGCTTCTGCTGTTTCCGCCACGAAAATATGTTCACCGTAGTACCAGGCCGGGATCCGCTGCCCCCACCACAACTGGCGGGAAATGCACCAGTCGCGGACATTGTCTTCGTTCAGCCAGCTGTTGTACATGTTCCACATGTTCTCAGGAAAAAAGCGAACCTCGCCACTGCGCACCGCTTCCAGAGCGGTGCGGGCAAATTCTTTCATGCTCAGAAACCACTGTAGGGTCAGGCGTGGTTCGACGACGGCGTTGGTACGCTCTGAACGGCCTATTTTCGTGATGTAGTCTTCCAACTTAACCAGAAAGCCGCCTTCATCCAGCAACTTTTTAATTTTTTTGCGGGCAATGAAGCGGTCTTCACCCACCAGAATTTGCGCATGGGCATTCAGGGTGCCGTCTTCGTTCAGGATGTCCAGTACTTCTAATTTGTGGCGCAACCCGATTTCGTAATCGTTTTGGTCGTGGGCTGGCGTTACTTTCAGCGCGCCTGTGCCAAACGCAATATCAACATAGGTGTCGGCAATTACCGGAATTGCCTTATTGATCAGGGGGATCATAACTTTTTTGCCAATGAGGTGGCGGTATCGTTCATCGTCCGGATGAACGGCTACCGCACTGTCGGCCATGATGGTTTCCGGGCGCTGGGTGGCGATCACAAGGGCCTCTTCTGCAGAACCTTCAACGAAGTACCGGATATGGTACAATTGGGAAGATTCTTCTTTATAGATCACTTCTTCATTCGACAAGGCAGTCAGGGCTTCCGGATCCCAATTGGTCATGCGCAGGGCGCGGTAGATGCGGCCTTTTTGGTGCAGGTCTACAAAAATATGATTCACAGCCCGGCTCAGGGGTTCCTCCATGGTGAAACGCGTGCGTTGCCAGTCGCAGGAAGCGCCCAGTTTTTGCAACTGATCGAGGATAATGCCCCCGTATTTTTCTTTCCAGTCCCAGGCATGCTTCAGGAACTCCTCCCGGGAAATATCTGCTTTGCGAATCCCTTGTTTGCGCAACAACTGCACCACTTTAGCTTCTGTAGCTATGGACGCATGGTCGGTACCAGGTACCCAACAGGCATTTTTCCCTTCCAGCCTTGCTTTGCGGATGAGGATGTCCTGGATGGTATTGTTGAGCATGTGCCCCATGTGCAGCACACCCGTTACGTTTGGCGGAGGGATGACAATGGAAAACGGTTCCCGGCTATCGGGTTCGGAATGAAAATAATTGCAATCCAGCCAGTGAGCATACCACCGGGCTTCTGTTTCGTTCGGGCTGTAGCGCGTAGACAATGTGGGCTGTTCCATCATATTGAGTTCGTATCCTTATATAAAGAACCAGTTGCTTCTAATGGTTCCGGTTTTTTTAAGCGGGGCAAAGATAAGGAACATGGCGTAAATAAGTTACCTGGATTCGGCGAGGCTATTTTTTTACCAGGCAAGGCGCGAGAAGGGAGCTTGGACGCGGGAGCATCCATACAGGGATGGGCTATGGACTTCGTCAGCGATTGGGTGGTTGGCCCGCAAAAACAGGCGGTGCGAATCATCAACATTATGGATGAATTTTCGCGAAGGGCT
>JABWAJ010000640.1 GCA_013361075.1 Saprospiraceae bacterium
CTTCAACGCCTGTTCGTACCGCCACTCTTCAATGGCTTTAAAATTGCCTGACATCAGAACTTCAGGAGCCTGCCAACCCCTGAACTCCGCCGGTCGGGTGTATACAGGAGGCGCAAGAAGGTTGTCCTGGAAAGAATCGAACAGGGCAGAGGTTTCATCTCCCAACACACCAGGCAGTAGACGGCCTATGGCATCTACAAGGACTGCAGCCGGCAATTCTCCGCCGGAAAGCACATAATCGCCGATCGAAATTTCCATGGTGATCAGATGTTCGCGAATGCGCTCGTCAATTCCCTTGTAATGCCCGCAAAGAATCAGGAGGTTCTGTTTCATGGACAGTCGGTTGCAGGTAGCCTGGTTCAGGCGCTCACCATCAGGTGTCATAAAAATCACTTCGTCGTAGGAGCGCTGACCCAAAAAATGTTCAATGGCTGCCACGACAGGCTCCAGCATCATCACCATACCGGCACCTCCGCCAAACTGGTAATCGTCGAGTTGCTTGTGCCTTCCAAGGCCAAACTCCCGTAAGCTGTGAACATGTACTTCAAAAAGCCCTTTTTCCCGGGCACGCTTGAGGATAGAGTGCTGGAAAGGGCCTTCCAATAATTCTGGTATCACACTTAAAATATCAATTCGCATAGTCTGGCCGGTTTCAAAGGCCAAAAATAGCAGAATTCATTTGTTAAAAATGCCTTAAAGCAGTTTGATCTCTTTCAGAATTGAACAGAATTGTCTAATTTCGATCCAGAAATCACCAAACACAAATCACAATGGCCCTGTGGCCGTTAAATCATCCGACGAATGAAAAAGCAAATTTCCAGCGCCCAACCCTGGATCATTTCGGCTTTGTGCTTATTGCTCGGGCTGAGCATTGGCCAAATTCATCGCCAACACAGGCGCATTCAGGATCTGGAGCATGACCGTTTTCCAACAGCCATTATGGCACCTCCACCACCTTTTGAGCATGATGTAGCCGCAGAATTGCTTCGCGAACGCGAAATAATGCTTCAGGAAAAAGACAGAATGCTCAATGAATTGCACCAGGAAATAGAACGAGCCCGCGAAGAAGCACAACAATAGCCTGTTTCTCTCCGGCAATCCTTACCTTTGGCCCGACCAACAACAATTGCATGAAGCGTATGGTATTGAAGCCGGGTAAGGATGCTCCTCTGCGCCGTTTTCACCCCTGGGTTTTTTCCGGGGCTGTTGCGTTTAAGGAAGAGGGCATTGCAGACGGCGATACAGTGGAGGTATTTAGCAAAGAAGGAAATTACCTGGCAACGGGGCATTACCAGGACAGCAACATTTGTGTACGCCTTTTTTCTTTTCAGCAAACGGATGCAGGTCCTGTTTTTTGGGAAGAAAAATTACAAAACGCATTGTTGTACAGAAAGTTAACTGGCATAACCGGCAACCCCGCTACCAATTGTTACCGCCTGGTTCATGCAGAAGGAGATGGATTGCCCGGTCTCATCATTGACATGTATGGCCGTACTGCTGTACTGCAATTTCATTCTATTGGGATGCACCGGGCCAGTCCGCTGATTGCAGACGCCCTGCTGAAAATTTTCGGAGACCATCTTGATGCTGTTTACGATAAAAGTGCCGAAACTTTGCCCGATCAATACGCCCAGGGGATGGTGAATGCCTATCTGTTTGGCGAAAAAAACGGGCAGGTTGTTGAGGAAAACGGGCATTATTTCCAGGTTGATTGGGAAACAGGACAAAAAACCGGTTTTTTCCTCGATCAGCGGGACAACCGCCATTTGGTAGCTGCCTATGCCGCGGGGAAATCCCTGCTGAATGCCTTTTGCTACAGCGGGGGGTTCAGTGTTTACGCCCTGAAAGCAGGAGCCCTGCGCGTTGATTCGGTTGATGCCTCTAAAAAAGCAATGGAACTGACCAACAACAACATTGCGCTGAATGGTTTTTCAGAAAGCAACCACAACAGCATCACAGACGATGTCATGCACTTTTTGAGACAACCCGGCGAAGGTTACGATATGGTCATTATTGACCCGCCTGCGTTTGCAAAAAACATTTCCAAACGCCATCAGGCTGTACAAGGCTACCGGCGACTGAATGCACTCGCTTTTCAAAAGGTAAAACCAGGAGGCATTCTGTTTACTTTTTCCTGCTCTCAGGTAGTAGATAAACCGCTGTTTTACAATACCATTGTTGCCGCCGCACTGGAAGCAGGCCGCCCGGTCAGGCTCATGCACGACCTCGGACAACCGGCAGACCATCCGGTGAGTTTGTATCACCCGGAAAGTTCTTATCTAAAAGGACTTGCTCTTTATGTAGAATGACTTTCAAAATAATTCGCTATGGCTGAAGTACAGGAAATTATGGCCGAATTGGAATCGCTGGGGAGCGAGTCCATCAAAAAGATTTTCCTCAATCATGGGGCAAAAGAACCCTTTTTTGGGGTGAAGGTGGAGTATTTGAAAAAAATCCAGAAACGCCTTAAAAAAAACTACTCGTTGTCTTTGGCGCTTTACGATACCGGAAATTCTGACGCGATGTATTTAGCCGGATTGATTGCTGATGAAAAAAAAATGACCAAAGCCGATCTTCAGCATTGGGTTAAAAATGCTTACTGGCACATGATCAGCGAATATACCGTTCCCTGGATTGCGGCTGAGAGTGCTCATGGCTATGAACTGGCCATGGAGTGGATAAAGTCAGAAGAAGAGAGTATCGCGTCAGCAGGTTGGGCAACGCTTTCAAGCATTGTGGGCATCAAACAGAATAGCGAATTGGATATCAGCTCTTTAGCAAACTTGCTTGAGACGGTTGAATCGAGCCTGCACAACAGCAAAAACCGGGTCCGTTATACCATGAATGGTTTTGTCATTGCGGTAGGGGCAGCTGTGCCGGAGCTAACGGAAAAAGCAAAAGCAATTGCCCGGGCGATCGGAAAAGTTCGGGTCAATATGGGCTCCACTGCCTGCAAAGTCCCGGATGCTTTGGAGTAC
>JABWAJ010000066.1 GCA_013361075.1 Saprospiraceae bacterium
CAACGTCTCCGACTCCTTTGTCTCCACCTCTACTAATGCGCTGTGCAACACGAAATGCACAAATGTGCGTACCCGGGGGGCCTTTAAAAGCGCCTGAACGGCAGTTTTGCTCAGGTGTAGCCAGGAGCCCAGTTCAGTGGCTTTGCGCTCCAACTGTTTCACATCGCCACCGAAACCGCTGTTCTGGATCAGAACAAGGCCCTCGTCAGTTTCCAGCACCAGGTCTATGATGGTGTCAAAAAGCCGTCGGTCGCGGAAATAACGTACCGGGTATTTACGAAGGATGCGGCGCGGATTGAATTTTTTGGACAGGTGCCCTTGCCATTGCTTCGACAGGCTGGTCAGGGCACCCGCTTCGATGGTTTCGTCCACTTCAAAGCGCCCGAGCAGCGTCATCGCCATTTGTTCCCGGACCGTCGGGGTGTAATCGGTGTGGTCGGCATGCAGGAAAGCTTTGACAGCTTTCGCCAGGGTATAAGATTCTCCGCCAACGGGAGCAGTCAGGCGTTCGGTGTAGTAGACTGGTGCTGTAGCTTTCGCCTGAGCCATTGAGGCCGCCTCTTTTTTATTCAGGTCAATGGCATATGCCGGATGAAGCTGTCTTCCGGCAGCCGGTTCGAGCAGCAGAGCGGGTGCTTCTTCCGGGTCGGTATGGGTGAAATCGCGCGGGTACACGAACGTCTCTGTCAGAGCGTAGAGGTACTCTCCGTTCCATTCCCACGGCAATTCACCGGAACTGGCATCAAGCGTCGGGTAATCTTCGTTGCCTTCGTGCCAGACCCGATTGAGCCAGGTGGCCGACTTATGCGGGGCATCGGTAAAAATGAGGTAGTCGCGGGCACGGGTCAGGCCCACATACAGCAGCCGGACCTCTTCTTCCTGTGCCTGTTGTAGTTTGATCATTTTTTCGGGGCTTTCTTCCATGCGCGCCTGCATCGGGGTACCGTATTGCTGGTTGCCGTAGGGGTTTACCCAATAGCGCAGGCGACGGTTGCCCAACACATTGTCGAGGTCAATTTCCTCCTTTTCCGGCACGATGTCCATGCCCCAGAGGTCGGCTTTCAGTTTGTTGTCCAGGCTGCTGCAAATAACAACAGGCCACTCCAGCCCTTTGCTTTTGTGGTAGGTCATTACATTTACTGCATCGGGATTTTCACCCGAGCCCTGGTGGTCTTTGGTTGCTGCTTCTAAGTCATTGAGCCAGAGCAAAAAACCGGCGAGCGAAGCCGCAGCGTGCAGTCGGTTGCAGTTGTCTTCGTACTGGCGGGCCAATTTGCGCAAAGCATCTACATTGTCCAGGCGCTGCTGCACACTGCCCCAACTCACCATGATGCGGCGCAGGTCGAGGGAATCGAGTACCAGGTTCAGGATTTCTGTGCCCGACAATTCGGAGGCTTGTTCGCGCAAAGCGTTCAGTTGGCGGATGACGGGCTCCCGTTCGGCCCAACGCCCCGAAACCACTTGCTGTTCGACTTGTTCCAGGTATTCCAGCCGGTCTTCTATAATCGTTTCGATGGGTTTTTCTGCGGCCAGCAACAGGATTTCCGCCACCGAAAGGGCATCCGAGCGGTTCAGCATGTAGCGCAGGCAGGCCAGGATGAGCTTAGATTCTGCGGTTTGCAATAAACCTGCACGGGCAATTGCAGCTTTTAAGCCAGCCCGATGCAGGGCCTCCGCCATGATCTGGCATGCAGCATTGGAGCGGCACAGGATGGCTACGTCGCCGGGCCGGGCGGGGCGGTATTCCGTTTCGCCTTTAGGCAAAATCTTTACTTTACTTTGCAGGAATTGCCGGAGGGTGGTGGCTATGCAGTTTTCCATCCATGGGCTGCCGGGCGGGCGGCCCTCGCCGTCGTAGCGAAAATGCCAGTGGATCAGGGCATCTCCGACTTCAATGGGTTCATTGCTTTTGTTGGCCGTATCAGGCGTGGCCAATTTGCGGCGTTTGGGCGCAAGGGCCACTTGTTCCGGCGGCAATTTTGGGAAGGCTTTGGTGAAAATGGCATTTGTGGCAAACACAATGTCTTCGCGCGAGCGCCAGGAATGTTCCAGGATGTCTTCTTTCCGGATGCCCCCACTCTGCTGGACGATGGCCTCCATGAGCCGGGGTTCGGCACCGCGGAAGCCGTAAATGGACTGTTTGGGGTCGCCTACCCAGATGGAGTGCTTGGCGATTTTGGACAGGCGCAGGAATATTTCCAGCTGAATTGGGCTGGTATCCTGAAATTCGTCTACCAGCAGCATATCAATTTCCTCCGACAGCACGGCGCGCACTGCTTCGTGCTCCAGCAACCGCACCACCAGTGCTTCCATGTCGGTGTAGTCGATCAGCCCGCGTTGTTTTTTGTAGCGGTCGTATTCGCGGATGGCTTCGATGCCCAACCCGAATAAAGCATAAATGTACTCCTGGATATCGCGGTGAAAAGCGGGGTGGGTTTCGTGGGCCTGGGCGAATTCGCGCAGGGATGCAACGTCGTCGCGGCTTTTGGCACCGGGGTCTGTTTTGCCGATTTTGGCCCATTGCCGCCACGACAGTTCGCCGCGCAACCGAAGCTCATTGTAGCTGTCCTGCAAGGCGCGTAAGGCTTCCTGTGTTTTTTTGGTACTGTCGCCGTTGCCCTGCACCTGCCGGATGGTGTCGGCCAGCATATTTTCCAGCGTTTCCGCAAAAGCAGCTTCTGTTTTATCAGCGTCGGGTTTGCCCAGAAATTGCTGAAAAGAGCGGAAGGATTCTACTTTGCTGCGTTCGAGGGTTTCGATGCTGAAGTCGTTGGCGCGTGCCACATCGCACAAGGTTCGCACTTCGCGCCGCCAGTCGTTGCCGTCTTCCTGCACCAGACCCAGCCGTTCGCTCAGGCGGTTCATCAGTTCCACGCGCTCCTGGGTAAGCACGGTGGCCAGCGACTGGTTGAACAGGGTTTGCTGGTCTTCGTCGGCGATAATGTCCACCTGCGGCGACACACCCGCTTCAAAAGCAAAGCGGCGCAACAACCGCACGCCAAGGCTGTGAACCGTACCAATGAGGGCGTTGGCCAAATCATCTGCTTGCTGGGTCATGCCTGATTCGAGCAGGCGAACGCGCACCCGTTCCTGCAATTCTGCGGCTGCTTTCTGGGTGAAGGTCGTCGCGACAATGCCGCTGGCCCGAACCCCCTGCTCTAGCAACCGCACCATTTCGCCCGTAAGGCGATAGGTCTTGCCGCTGCCCGCTCCCGCAGAAATGATCTTGATGTTGAGGTGCATTTCGTTCATTTACGCTTCACCCACGCAGTTCCCGAACAAATGCTTCTTCTACTTTTGCCAAAGCGGCAATGCGGGCATCAGAAAACTCCGGAAATTCGCCTAACAAAGCCAGTACAACCTCACGAGCTTTCTTTTCTTCACCGAGTTCTATGCCTTGCTCTTTACCTTTTTTGATCAACAGATCATAAGTACTCATGGCTAATTGTTTTACAGGTGATGGCGTCTCTTCCACCAGATTCTCCCAGTCTTTATCGCTAAAATCGGTCGTGCAAAGCATATAAACAAGGAGCATTTGAATATAGTTTTTCTCCGGATACTTGTCTTCTACCTCTTCTAAGCCATAAAAAAGTAACCGAATTCGGTCCCGAAGATAATCTTTTTCCCCTTGATGTTTGAGCGATAAAAAAACATTAATCAGAAAACGTGCCCTTAGCTGAAGAATTGCCTCGTCGTTAAGACTGGACAAATCAGTAAGTAGGTAATCAAATGCAGGTAGGTAAGGGCGTAAGGCCTCATCCCAATCATCAAAATATGCTTCGACTGGTTGTACATCCCACCTCATCTTGCCGTGATAGACAATAATCGGTACGATCATTGGCAAAGGTTTTTTCTCATAGATTGCCCGCTCCCAGGCTTCGAGCATGTATCGGAGCAATTGCAAATGCGGGTAAGCTTCCGGCTTGCTCTTGTGTTCAAATAAAAAGGTAAGGTATACCATGCCTTTTTCCTTGAGTGGGCAACGATAAATGATGTCGGAGATATGTGCCCTGAGTTTTCGGCTTACAAATGAAGCTTCTACTCTTTCGATGGCATCAAAATGTAACTTTGATACCAGCATTGGAGGTAAAAAATTTTGCAAATAATCCAGTGCAACTTCTGGAATTCCAAAGCTTTGTCGAAAAAAATGATCATGAGGGTGCCGGGGCTTTTCCATAGGAGGATGGATTTAAGACCTGGCAATTATAATAAAATGTTTTTATTTTTTAAAATAAAAAACAATTTTTGTTAAAAAAACATCTAAGGCTTTGCCTTTTACACCACAATCAACAGTTTTTGCATTTTTCCAATTTCTATAAAATATATACCCGGTATCAATTTGCCTTTCGGCAAAGGGCAACGAAACAATCCCTCGCTCTGGTTTTCAGGTGTAAAGGTATGCATGATACGGCCCGCCCTGTCGGTCAGACCCAAGGTGTCGGGAATTTTAAGGTTGGTTTTGATAAAAAAATCCCCATTTACCGGGTTTGGGAAAACGGTAATTGCGAGCTGGTTCACATTGGCATCCCCAAGGGTGGTAAGTGGGTTTCTCAGCAGGAGCAGGTCTTTGTTATTGGTTTGTGGCATTTTCCGGTCGCAGATGTAGAGATCGCGCAGACCGTCGCCGTTGAAATCGGCGGCAATGACACCAAGCGCATCGCGGAAATAATTTTGCCCCAGAATGTCGTCTGTCACATCGGTAAACAGCCCGGTGCCGTTATTGCCATAAATTTTTACAGGTGCGCCGAAAACATTGCCAATGACGAGGTCTAAGTCGCCGTCGAGGTCTACATCTTCAAAAATGGCATCTATGGTATGATCGTTATCGGCAGGCAGCAGGGAGGTTGTTGCATCGGTAAAATGCCCGGTGCCGTCGTTCAAAAAAAGGCGATTCTGACGAATTCTTCCCGGAATGAACCCCACATTGGACAGGAAAACATCTACATCGCCGTCGCTGTCCACATCCCCGAATGTCACTTTTCGGGTTTCGATGTTCAGGTTTTGGGGGAGCCGGGTGTCGGTTTCGTTGGTAAAAAAACCGGATCCGTTGTTGATGTGCAACAAATTTCCGTCTTCGTTGCCTTCCATAAGATCGAGGTCGCCATCGCCATCCACATCAGCCATGGCAAGATCCTGGGTCGTCCGGAAGGCTTGGGGGATACGTTGAGATTCGGCAGTAAAATTACCATTCCCAACGTTGATCAGTGCGAGGTTGGGGCCTTTGTTACCCAAAAGTAAGTCAGGCAAACCATCGGTATTAAGGTCGGCTGCAATGACCGCATTGGCTTCCGAATCGGGGGGCAGGTAACTGGCTGCGGCAAAGTGCCCTGCCCCGTTGCTAAGGTAATATTCGTGCACATTCGTCCAGCCAAGTGTAACGTCGTCTTCGCTGCAAAAAAACAGGTCTAAATGGCCATCGTTATTGAAATCGGCAATGGCTACGTCTTCGCTGTCGTGATTTTCCTGAGGCAGGTTGCCAATAGTGCCGTTAGAAAAAACGCCGTTGCCGTCATTCAGCAGGAGAGTATTGGGTTGAAACTCATTGGCAAGGACGATATCGAGGTCGCCGTCCTGGTCAAGGTCTGCCGCCCGAACGTCCATGCTCTGGCCCATAGAACCATTATCCGGCAGGTTTTGGCTGGCATTGCTGTAGAGTTGAGCGTGGGAAAAACCGGGGCCTAAAAGGAGGAAGAAGAAGATTCGTTTCATAGCCATTTTTTTGTTTGCCAGTTTCAGACAGCCCGCGCTGTGGCAGGATCCGTGGCAAAAAGAAGTTTTCGATTTCATCATCCGAATTTTCCCGGTTTAACATCCGGTTTCCGGCCTGTCAAAGATATGGGTTTTTCGTACTCCACGGCCTCACGTCAATGGGGGGAATTGGCTTCGCCTTTGAACATTCAGGTTGAAGCCAACTAAAAATCCCGGCTCATTTCCTATTTTAGCGGATCAAACCCATTTGTCATGAAAAAAAACTTGTCGTTGTTTTTCGCCGTTGCTTTTTCGGCGATGCTGCTTTCTCCTGCCCTTGCGCAGGAGAAGCCCAAAACGCCACCCCCGACCATTTCGGTAAAAACCATGGGCATGAAAGCCTATCCCGGTTATTTCAACTATTACTGGGAAGAGTCCGAAGGCAAAATTTGGCTGGAAATCGACAAGTGGGAGACGGAGTTTCTGTATGTAAACGGGCTGACGGGCGGCATCGGCTCGAATGACATTGGCCTGGATCGCAACCAGTTGGGCAGCGACCGCATCGTAAAATTCATTCGAAGCGGGCCAAAAGTGTTGCTGTTGCAACCCAATTACAGCTACCGTGCCGTCAGCGACAACCCCGACGAGCGCCAATCGGTAGAAGAAGCCTTCGCCCGTTCCATCATTGGCGGCTTCAAAGTGGAAGCACAGGAAGGCGACCGGGTACTCATCGACCTTACGCCTTTTTTGTTGCGCGATGCACACGACGTGGCTGCGCGCCTGCGCAACCAAAATCAAGGCAATTATACCCTTGATGCCAATCGTTCGGCCATTTACCTCGAACGCACCAAAAATTTCCCGAAAAACAGCGAATTCGAAGCCTGGGTTACCTTCGCAGGCGAAGCCAAAGGCCCCTGGATACAATCGGTGACGCCCGCACCCGATGCGGTGACCGTGCGCACACACCATTCTTTCATCGAATTGCCAGACAACAACTACACGCCGCGGGTTTACGATCCACGCTCCGGGTATATCGACCTGGCTTACGCCGATTATTCTACGCCCATCAGCCAGCCCATCAAAAAACGGCTGATATTACGGCACCGGTTGCATAAAAAAGACCCGTCGGCAGCCCAAAGCGAACCGATAGAACCCATTGTTTATTATGTGGACCGCGGTGCACCGGAACCCATCAAATCTGCATTGATCGAAGGCGCGAGGTGGTGGAATCAGGCATTTGAAGCGGCGGGGTACATCAACGCCTTCCGGGTGGAAGAGCTGCCCGTTGGTGCCGACCCGATGGATGTGCGCTACAACATGATCAACTGGGTGCACCGCTCCACGCGGGGCTGGTCGTACGGCAGTGCGGTGGTGGATCCGCGCACGGGCGAAATCATCAAAGGCCATGTACTGCTGGGGTCGCTGCGGGTGCGGCAGGATTTTTTGCTGGCACAGGGCCTCGTCGAGGCGTACGCCGAAGGCAAAACGCCCGACCCGCGACTTGAAGCGATGGCCCTGGCGCGCCTGCGGCAGTTGTCGGCGCATGAGGTTGGCCATACCATTGGCCTGACGCACAATTTTTCGGCAAGCGTCAACAACCGCGCCTCGGTGATGGACTACCCGCATCCTTATGTTACGCTGGATGCTCAGGGCAATATGGACTTTTCGCAAGCTTACGCAACCGGCATCGGCGAGTGGGACAAACGCGCCATCCTGTACGGCTATCAGGATTTTCCGAAAGGAACCAACGAAGCGGAAGCACTCGACGCCATCCTGAAAAAAAACATCGAAATGGGCTTGTTGTACCTGTCTGACAGCGATGCAAGGCCTGCCAGTGGTGCCAGTCCTACTTCGCATTTGTGGGACAACGGCGCTTCAGCCATCCAGGAATTGGAACGCATTTCCAAAGTGCGTCAAACTGCGCTTTTCCGCTTCAGCGAAAAGCAGATTCCGGTCGGTTCACCAATGGGAACCCTTGAAAACGTGCTGGTTCCCGTTTACCTCTCGCACCGCTACCAGGTGGAAGCGGTTTCCAAAATTGTCGGGGGGGTAGAATACAGTTACGCAGCGCGCGGCGACGGACAGGTGCTGAACAATCCGGTTGCGCCGGAAAAGCAACGGGAGGCTTTAACGGCTTTGTTGAAAACCTTGGCCCCTGCGTTTCTGGAAGTTCCCAAAAAAATCATTCGCCTCATACCGCCGCAACCGGAAGGTTATCCGCGCGACCGGGAGCTGTTTAAGGTGTATACCGGGCCGGTATTCGATCCGCTCGGAGCGGCGGAAAGTTCGGCGGAACATACCCTGGCCTTCCTCCTGAATCCGGCGCGACTGGCACGCCTGGTGGAGCAACACGCCCAGCAGGCGGATGCTTTATCGGTTGGTGAGGTCATTGACCAATTGCGAAAAAGTTGCCAGAGCGACATCGTTGCTTCGCCCATGCAGCAGGAAATTGGAAGAATTACCGAAAAACTGCTGTTGTACCACCTGTTTAGATTAGCCGGCGATGCGGGCATCATGCAACAGGTTTCTGCCATTGCCTGGCAAAAAATTCTGGATTGGCACAGGGATTTGTTGTATTTAACAGGGCCGGGGAAATCACCCCAACAGGCGCACACCGCTTATTTAAAAGAGCAGATTCGCCTGTTCCGGGAGGACCCTTCAAAATACAAAGTGCCCGCGCCGAAAACCATGCCCGATGGTCAGCCGATTGGGTGTGGGGAATAAAACCTGGATTGGTTTTTGGGTGTATTGTTTTCATACAAAAAAGGAATTGGTGAGTGATTCAATAAAAGTAAAAAGCCATTTGCCATACATCCTGTTGATATCGGCAGGGGGAGCTGGCAGTATTATTGCAGGCTCTTATCTGTTGTTCATTAACCCCCTTGGCATAGATGGAAGCGGAGGCCCGAACTGGATTCCAGGTCTGTTTTTCCTGCCTTTCGGCCTGTGGGTTCTATTTTCAATTCTGGATTTTTTATCTGTTGAAGTTCGGGAGGATTCGATTGAAATAAAATCTTTATTCCGAAGACGAGTGATTTTGAAAGAAGAAATAGAAGGTTACGGAATAGAAGATTATGAAGGGAAACATTTCAGTGGAGAGCGCATAAGGATCATTACAGCCACCCAAAATGTCAAGTTTCATTCGACCCAACTTGAAAGCCTGCTCGAAATAAAAGAGTTTCTAAAAGGCAAAAAAGTTATTCCCGGTGCATTCCTGAGAGAAAAAATTGCAAACACCGCAGCATGGGTCCTCGCTTTTGTTTTTATCCTTAGCCCGATTTTTTTTAGCCGGCAGGATGAAGCATCCTTCGTTGCGGTCGGAATTCCCGCAGAAATGAATAGTGAGCTGATTTTGCTCTCAGATGAGGGAGATGAAATAACCTTCCGGATCAAGGATTACGAAAACTACACATTTGTCGTATCCAAACAAAAGGCCTTGCCTAACCTGAAAAATTTCACCGGGAAAGTATTGGTTTTGATTGATAATCAGGCGTATGCACCAGAATTATCGGCAACGCCTGAAGGAGGCCAAACCATTTCCCCGACTCCGAAAATCGTTCCCGTTACTGAAATTTCGGAGTTGAAATGAACAAATCTCCGTCCAGCCCCAAAACAAGAATTGCTATAAATTCTAATTTGAATTATGATCATCTACAACGTAACCGTAAAAGTTGACCTCGACGTCCACGAGGAATGGCTGGCCTGGATGCGCAGCGAACACATCCCCGATGTGCTGGCTACAGGTTTGTTCACTGACCACCGCATTTGCCGGGTTTTGCAGGACGAATCAGACGGCATCACTTATGCCACTCAGTATTTTTGCGAAAGCATGAAAAACCTGCAGGAATATGCAGCGCGCCATGCCAAACGCCTGCAAGAAGACCATATGGCGAGGTACAAAGACAAGTACGTCGCCTTCCGGACGGTGATGGAGGTTTTGTAAAAAATGGCCGTTGCCAACTCAACATTCCTCGTTTCCGGAGCGTCCTCTAAACGTATTCTTTCACAAAAAAAATACTGACATGCTTTGGCTCATGGTGTTTGTTCCTTTTTTTATCCATACAAACCATGCGATTGTGCCTGCTGTTCCGGCAGCACAGCCTGAAGAGCTGGGCACGGTGAAATGGTTGCGCAATTTTGACGAAGCCCTGGCCGTGGCCAAAAAGTCGGATAAACCGGTTCTGATTCTTTTTCAGGAAGTACCAGGGTGTGCTACCTGTCGGAATTATGGAAACAATGTGCTGAGCCACCCGCTTTTGGCGGAAGCCATAGAGACAATTTTTGTGCCTTTGGCCATTTACAACAACAAGGATGGCGAGGATGCCAAAGTTCTAAAACGCTACGGGGAACCAGCCTGGAACAACCCGGTCGTGCGCATTGTAGATCAAACCGGCAAAGACATCATTCCGCGGGTCAATGGCAATTATACAGCCTGGGGTTTGGTGCAGGCCATGTTGCAGGCGCTTGATTTGCAGAGTCGCGTAGCCCCGGCTTATCTCGATTTGCTGAACGAAGAATTCAGCGCGGAGCTTCGGGGTACAGAAACCGCTACTTTCCCGATGTACTGTTTCTGGACGGGGGAAGGACATTATGGAAATACAACAGGCGTAGTGGCAACGCAGCCCGGATTTATGGAAGGGCGGGAAGTGGTGCAGGTCACGTTCGATCCTGCTGTGGTTTCTTATGAAAAATTGATCCGGACGGGCAAAAAAGCGAGCTGTGCCGATGGTGTTTTTTACCACAATGCTGCGCAAAAATCTGTGGCTGAAAAAGTGCTCGTTGGCGGCGTCATCGCTGCAAAGTCGAATTTCAAAACCGATAAGGAGCCCAAATATTACCTCTCTAAAACACATTACCGCTTTGTGCCCATGACGCCACTTCAGGCAGCCCGGGCAAATGCTTTAGCAGGAAAGGGGCAAAACCCGCAAGCCGTGCTTTCTCCACGCCAGATTGAGTTGGCAAAGTTGATCCAACAACATCCACAGAAACCCTGGAAATCCAGAATTGGAGAAGCTATCACCACTGCATGGGCTGCCACGGAAGCAACCCGGATTGGAAAACCGTGAAAGAAGGAAATCGTGCTAATCTGTAGTCGGATGGATTAGGGCAATCACACTGATCCATTCCGATTGCGGCTATTCACGCTCCTCTTTGGGATTGCTGCTTATTTCCAAATCATCTGTCAATGTTTCCTGATCATCCGTAATGCCTTCCGTATCAAATTTAAGGATCAGGCTGGCTACTTTTCGGGCTTCCAGTGTTGGATTTTTCCACCATTTCACTGACCAAACGGGAAGGAACCGATACCCTTGCTGCGCCAGCCCCCTCGTCTGTTCATACTCCCACAAAAAATCGGTAGCAGGCGAATGAGCATGGAAACAATCCGGGAGGATACAAATTTTGGGCTCGCCCGGCCTGGCTGGTTGAATCAGTACCGGGAAAAAGCGGTGCGCCTCATGTACGTTCACCTGTATGCGATCTGCGCCGAGATAAGGTGTCAGTTCAAGGGCAACTTCTGCTGCAAAAATGCTATCCTGGTGTGGATAAATACCTGCCCGATGGATATTGCGATAGCTGTCAATAATGGCTTGCTGGGTACCCATATCTGCTGCCTGAAAGGCTTCGGCATAAGCGCAATAATGTGCCCAGGCCGACCAGCCGGTTTTTTCAGCGAGGTTCAGCCGCCGGGATAAATCCACTTTGGGAATGGAATTGAGGATAAAAACATCTTTCGTTACACAACCCTGCAGCAAATTAATCAGGCTATGGCTTTCCGGTGTTTCTAACCAGTCGGCAGCATCCGGCAGATTGCCTTTCACATCCGAAATACCAAAAACACTGCTGATGAATAATATGTCAAACCGAAGCCCGTGCATCTCATTCAGGTAGAAAACGCCCAGTCCGTTGCGTTCCATTTGTTTGATTTTATCTGCACCGGGCAAATCTTTTCTTTTGATCTGGAGTAAATAATCGGCGATCAGATCCCGTTGCTGTACGGTAAAGCACGCAATTCCGACCGTAGGAAAGGTTCGTTGCGGCGTTTCTTTGACCTGGTTGAGCAACCGGATAACCTGCTGAGCTTCTTCGTCGTTAACAGCCTGGTCTATCTGGTAGCGCCCGTCTAATTGTTCGTAGTGCACCGAGCATTCTGTCAAAGCCTTGTCGCTCCATTCCACATTGCCCGATAAGGGCAGCAAACTGCCTGGCCGCCACCGGTGGCAAATGCGCAAAGGCGATACTTTGGCCCCATCCGCCAAAAACTGTGTTGCAAAATCACCATTGCCGGGGATCGCTAACGAGGGATCCGTAAAAACAGCAATCCGTTTCCCCAGCCGGGCCAGTGTTTCGCCATTGCCGGCACCGATCCGATGGCCTTCCTCAATGCAAACCACATCAAAAACCTCCGGACCGGCGGCACGCAGCATGGACTGGGCAACTCTTGGCGTTACGAGCAGCACCGGCAGCGTTTTGGCAATCGTAGGCAATGCCAGCCGAAAAAGATCTTCGAGCGATTTGTCTTTGCCCAACTCTGCATTGTTCTTTCCAAAACAGGTGTCATAAGCGGAGTTCCGGCTCCGCTTCAGGGCCAGAAGGGCCTGTTCTCGTTGTTCCTGCCACAGGTCGTTGATTTGTGGAAGCAACAATGTTTCCAGAAGCCGGTACTGGTGGGCATAGTCTTTCAGCGGGGGCTCTTTGGTAGGCAGTGCCGGTTGAAAGGAATTGTTGAGGCAATTATTGAGGTACCAGCTTTCAAAAGCTGCCTGCCAGTTGGCGGGCCGTACTTTGGCCAGGGCTTTCAGCACCCTTCGCGAAGCTTCAGGCATTTGGAACCAGTTGCGCTGCCAATCATAAAACACACCAAAATCCTTTAAACTAAACCGCGTAGTTTCCATTTGCTCCATCAACTCTTCCAGAAAGCGCTGCCTTTTGGTTATGGTAAGTCGCTTGTTCTCCAGCGGGAGCTGGTAAAGTCCCGAATCATTGATTTCGTCTGTCAGCAACTCAAGGGTCATTTCCAATTCTTCCATCTGTTCGTTCATTCCAAGCTCCGGGAGGGCCGTTTTTGCACTCAGGCGAAGCAATTCATCCTGAATCACCGATGGCAGGCTGTCACGCCACCGCTCCAGCGTTTTCAGGAAAGCCGCCAGTTGGTCATCGGCTTGTTCCGTACGCTCAAACTTGAATTCAAAAAAGCGATGCTCCCGGTGGGTTTGCTCCAGTGCAAGGGTAGCCGAATCAATCGCTGCTTTCAGTTCAAGCATCTGGCGGTGCTTATCGGAAAAAACACCATATAGCCGCAAAGCACCGTTGCCGGACTTCAAAAACTCCATGCCAAAACGCCGTTCGGCTTCGCGAAGGCGTTCGCCGAGAGCTTCTGTTTTTTCAAGCAACTCACGGTAATGTTGTTCGTAGTAATCCAGAAGGCGGTCTGCGTATTCGTTTTGCTTGAGGATGAAGCGGTGGTGAACTTTTGATGCTTTTTCGAGCAGCTCTTTGGTTTGACGCTCTATGAATTCGAGGCTTTCTTCTTTGTCGTAGTGGATAAAAATGCCGGCGTTCAGGTTGCGCAGCGGATGGTTCATGGTATTGACCCGATGGAACAACGGCAGGCTTTTTTCAATTGCTTCGGTCGTTTCCTGAAATTCTTTTTCCTGAAACTGGAATTCCTGAGGATTCAGCTGGCTGCTCAGCAATTCTTTGCCTTCTACTTTGTTGATGCGCAGAAAACGCCCTGCAACCTCTGACCAATTGGATTCGCCAAAAACTTTGCGCCGAACCGAATGGTACTGTTGGTCCATTTTTATTTTTTCCAGGGTAAGTTTGTCTATTGTCTGGCGGAAAGCATCTTTCCGGTGGCGCGTTTCGGTGCGGTCTGCCTGGCCAATAATCTTCAGTAATTCAAGCAGCAGGTTTTTGTCGTAGTACGGATCGCGCAACAGAAAGGAGAGCCCGACAAAAGCCTGTTGCCCCAGTAGCACCTGAATTTGTTGCAAAGAAGGAACACTTTCCGACACGACCAGGCAATTTTTACCATTTGACAACGCCTGAATGAGCAGGTGCACCAGCAAATGGGTTTTTCCTGTTCCAGCAATGCCTTCGATGAGGGGGCTGCGGTGCGTACGCAGGGTATGGAGGGCGTTGGATTGCCAGGGGTCGAGCTCCGGCCATCCAAACGGATGCCCCCAATCGCTGCTGCCGCCGGTTTCAGGTGCGTTCAAATCCGGCAATTGCCGGGAGAAGTATTCCTGTGGCGGGTAAATGCCGAGGGCAGCACTCCAGTAAACGGCACCAGTGCAACTGCTTTTTTCAACATCCTCCGGCTTGGGCCAGGGCGCAATGGCAACCGTTTGTTGTTCGAGTTCCCAATCCAGTTTTTCAGCCCATTTCGACACCCAGCCGGTTAATGCAGCAGGCGAGCCGATGCCGTTGTTCTCTAAATCCAGCAATTCTTTTTCGAACTCGGACCAATTGTCGGAGCCAACGTGGCGAACCAATTGGAGGTTGGCATAAACGGGGAAGTCGGCTTGCCGGGAAATGTTCCAGGCATCAGTCCGGTCCGGATCGGGTTCCAGCTGAAAATTCCATAGCAACAACGGGGCAGCCAGCGAGCCCTCCGTTGTTTTTAGGGTGATGATGGGAAATCCCAGCGCCAATACCCTGGCACCCATCGTGCGTTCAGCATTACGCGCACTGAAATACCAGTGCCGGAACAAAAGATTCTGGTTAAAATCCGCCTTCAAATGTGCTTTGAACGGTTTGCGGTGCAACAGTGCCGAAATCCATTGATACGGTAAGTCATCTTCACCCCTGGAAAGCGTCGTTAAATCAGTTGCACCATAACGTGTTTCGAAGCAAGCCTCATAGATGTTGTTGTGGTGGCGGTTGTTGCTCTGCTTGGTTTGCATAGGTAGCTGGTATAATTTTTTCGGCACAACTGGCTGAATCCTTCAAATATAGAATTTTGATTGTCAAACTGCCTGTTACTTCTTTCCAAAAAATAGTCAGAAGGTCGATTTTTTGCCAATCCGCAAGTTTTTGGTACTTTTGGATTGGATTATTATTCTACCATAAAAAAAAGTTGAGAATGAATATCATGGAAATGCTCCAGGGGCAACTGTCAGAAGGATTGGTTGACCAACTAAGCCAGCAAATAGGAGGTGCAGATAAAGCGCAAACGGCGACCGCGGCATCGGGTATTGTGACGACTTTGGTGAGTGCTCTGGCCCGCAATGCCTCTTCCCAGGATGGTGCAGCTGCTTTATCCAATGCCCTGGACCGTGACCACGACGGCGGAATTTTAGACAACCTGATGGGCATGCTTTCCGGTAATGTTCAGCCACAAAATGAACGCGCGGCTAATGGCACAGGTATTTTAAACCATATTTTGGGCGACCGCCAGAGCGGAGTATCGAATATGGTTAGCCAAATGAGTGGCCTGAATAACAATCAAACCAGCCAGTTGATGACGATGCTGGCACCTGTTGTGATGGGCATGTTGGGCAAAACCAAACGCGAAAACGGCCTTGATGTAGGTGGGTTGGCTTCTTTGCTGAATGGCACCGTATCCCAACAACAGGAGAGCAATCCGACCATGAGCTTAGTTACCCGCTTCTTAGACAGCGACGGTGATGGCAGCATCATGGACGATGTAGCCAACATGGGCATGAAATTTCTCGGCGGGTTGTTTAAAAAATAAACTCCTCCGGAGATGAATAACTGCAACATGAGTCATTCCGAGGTCTTTTTTAACCAAAATTCGGCATGACTCATGCGAATCAGGGGCAAAAAGTGTCATTGAAAACGAGAGAGCAGAAAGCCGCAGCAATTTTACCAAAGACATGAACCAGTAAGCCCTTGAAT
>JABWAJ010000641.1 GCA_013361075.1 Saprospiraceae bacterium
ACTCAATCCTATTGAAAAAGGGTTCGGCGTTCAAATTGGCGCATTTGGAGACATGGAAAACGCTGAGCGGAGGATTGAAGCGTTGAACAAAAAAGGATTTAAAAACCTGTTGATCAATATTGACAACAGCAAAGCAAAACCCACCTACCGGGTGATTATGGGGCCTTTTGACACGGAAAAAAGTGCCAAAAGTTATGCAGGGAGTTTGCTGAAAAAACACAAAATCAAAGGCTTCGTCATGGGGCTGTAAACTTTTAGCAGCCTACTGTGGCTTATGGCCCGCAAAGAGCGTCGGATGTTCTTTGCGGGCTATATTTTTTTTAACAAAAAAGCGTTTAGAAATACACAAACAGTCTTTTACGATGAAAAAAACCGGGTTCCTTTTTTTGCTGGCCATTGCTGCCTGGCCTTCCTTTGCACAACAAAGCTTTGGCTGGGGGATCAATTTGTATCCCAACATCAGCAACCGCCGACTCATTGCCTATTCCAGCATTACCGATGAGATGATTCGGGCCATAGAGAAGCGGGAAGGTTCCAAACCCTCCTACGCTGCCCATTTATTTTTGGCCTGGCGCAGTGAAAAAGCAGGCTTTCAGGTAGGTGCCGGTTTCGCAGATGCCGGCTACCGAACCGTGGAAGAGGCCATTCCGGCAGACGATCCCGATTTTGCCAATGCCAGTTCCCGGCGCTTCGTTTTCCGAAACTACAACCTGGAAATTCCGGCTTCGCTTAAGTTTTATCAATCGCTCAGCGACAAGGATTATTTCACTTTCATGCTGGGTGCCAACCTGAGTTACAATTTAGCCAACGATACCTTAACCGTGCTGTACGACGGTGAAACGAGTGCCACCCGAAGTGTAAAGGACGAGTCAGATTTCCGAAAAATCAACTATGCGTTTACGACCGGCTTAGGTTGGGAACACCAGTTCAGCCCAACCTTTACGCTGATTCTGCAACCGACGTTTACTTTTTGGATGAAGGCTCTGTTCAAAGAGACCGAATTCACGGAATTGAACCGGAACCTGTACAGCTTTGGAGTAAGTGTGGGATTTCGGTTTGATCGGGAAGCCCCCTAACGCTTAACGCCGCTTCGGCTAACGCCCGGCGTACGCGAAAGGGGTATAATTTCCAGGCTTTCCTGTTTCTCCAAATCATTGAGGACACTCACTGAATCCACAAGCTTAAGGGAAAGTGTACAATCCGCTAACTCAACAACTCATAAACCCCTGCAATCCCCTGTCCGCCACCGACACAAGCCGTGACCATGCCATATTTCTGGTTCCTGCGCCGCATTTCATTGAACAGTTGGGTAGACAACTTTGCGCCGGTACAGCCAAGCGGGTGGCCAAGGGCAATGGCACCGCCATTTACATTCACCGTTTCGGGATCGAGGCCGGCTTCCTGAATCACAGCCAGCGCCTGGACAGCAAATGCTTCGTTCAGTTCCACCAATTGGATGTCGCTGAGCGATATCCCCGCCTGTTGCACGGCTTTGGGGATGGCAGCACAAGGGCCGATGCCCATGTACAGGGGTTCTACGCCGGCAACTGCACAACCCGCCATACGCGCTATGGGCGTCAGTCCGAGTTGTTTGACCATTTCTTCGCTCACCACCAGCACAAAAGCTGCGCCATCCGAGGTTTGCGAAGAGTTGCCTGCCGTGACGATGCCGCCGTTTGCAAAAGCCGGGCGCAATTTGGCCAAACCTTCCACAGTAGTATCGCGACGAACGCCTTCATCCACGCTCACCACATTTTCAACCCGCACACGTTTGTCGTTTTTCACAAACACTTCTTCCACCGTTACCGGTACGATTTCGGAGCTGAATTTGCCTTCGTCTATGGCTTTTCCTGCTTTTACATGGGATTGATACGCAAAATTATCTGCCGCTTCACGGCTGATGCCGTATTTTTTGGCGACTGCTTCTGCGGTTAGGCCCATCCCGATCAGGTAGTCAGGCGTATCGGCTGCCACTTTGTAGCTGGGTGCCAGTTTGTATCCGGTCATTGGAATCATGCTCATGCTTTCCGTACCTCCGGCTACATAAATATGCCCCATGCCTGCACGAATTTTAGCCACCGCAATGGAAATGGTCTCCAATCCCGATGCACAATAGCGGTTAACTGTCATACCCGGCACTTCTTTGCCCAGAGCCCTGAGCGAAATCTGCCGCCCGATCTGGAATCCCTGCTCCCCTTCCGGGTTGGCACACCCTACAATGACGTCGTCTACCAGACGGGGATCCAGTCCCGGCGTATTGTCGATCAGGTATTTGACCACATCTACCGCTAAGTCATCCGAGCGGTAGTTGCGAAATCCACCTCTTCCTGCTTTGCCTACGGCGGAACGATAGGCTTTGATGATGTATGCTTCCATGATTGTAGTTAGTAGAAGGTAGATAGTAGAGGGTAGAAAGACACCGCCACAACCGGCCTTCTGGTCAATTTTTAATGTAGAAGGTAGATAGATGCCTTCACAACTACCTTAGGGTTTATTTAAAAGTGATGATTTCAGTGAGTATGTCATTCTTTGAATTGAATGCATTTTTTCAACAATTGGGATGAACTGTTCTTCTCGTACAAATCCAAGACGATTTGCTATGATAAATTGCGTTTCCATTTCATAAGAGCTACCAGTTGCAATTCCCAGAAAGTTATTAAATTCTCCAATGGTATTGCGACCTGCACCCTCTGCAATGTTTGATGGTACGGAAACGGCGCTTTTATTCAATTGGCTGGCCAGATTGTACCTTTCTGCGACGGGAAATGCTCCGGTTATCTTATACATTTCCACTGCAAGGTCAATTGAGTCTTTCCATACTTGCAAATTCCTAAAGTTGTGCATGTCATTTAATTAAAGGTGAATTAATCTCAAAATCTGACTTAGCTTACTGAAGAATTCAACAAGCCGAACCGGAAAATCTGCCTTCATATCCAACAAGGCCTACCCTCTACCCTCTACCCTCTACTTTCTAC
>JABWAJ010000067.1 GCA_013361075.1 Saprospiraceae bacterium
CGGGGCGCTGTATGGCGACTCCATGCGACAAGATTGCAGGTTCCAATGAAGTGCTGACAAGCTCGTTTGCCCGACTACCGTTTATTGCGCCATCCTGAATCAATGCGGGCCGGTACTTTAAGCCGTTCCCGTTCCTGCTCATAGACTTTCAGGGCCACTATGGCAGCTATTTGAGCAGTTTCCTCATCAGCAGATTTAAGTAAATCCGGTGTAAAGTAGCGTTTTATAAAACCGGTATCAAAATTTCCGGAAAGGAAAGCCTCATGCCCGCAAACAAAATACCCGAAAGGCAGCGTGGTGGCAGGTCCTTTTATTTCAAAAGCAGCAATGGCATCCTTCATGCGCCGGATGGCCGCATCTCTGGTTGGTCCCCAAGTTGCCAGTTTGGCGATCATAGGGTCGTAGTAAATTGGGATGTCCATGCCTTCTTCGTATCCGTCATCTACCCGGATGCCCTCGCCTGTTGGCCGTCTGTAACGCTCCAGTTTTCCAATGCTGGGTAAAAAGTTATCCGTGGGATCTTCTGCATAGACCCTCAATTCAATGGCGTGGCCATTGATTTTCAGATCTTCCTGCTTCAGGGAAAGAGTTTCGCCCCGTGCCACCCGAATCTGTTGCTCCACCAGGTCAACACCACTGATCATTTCTGTGACGGGATGTTCAACCTGCAACCGGGTATTCATTTCCAGAAAATAGTAATTCATTTGATCATCCACCAGAAATTCAACAGTTCCGGCACCGATGTAGTCACAGGCGCGTGCCACCTTAACTGCATCCTCACCCATGGCGCGGCGCATTTCAGGAGATACTACCGCAGATGGAGCTTCCTCTACAACTTTTTGGTGACGTCGCTGGATGCTGCATTCCCGTTCAAACAGGTAAAGGGTATTCCCATGTTTATCTGCCAGGACCTGAATTTCGATGTGCCGGGATGAGGCAAAATATTTTTCAATAAAAACAGCTCCGTCACCAAAAGCAGACGTTGCTTCACTGATGGCCCGGGTCATTTGTTCAGCAATTTCAGTTTCATTTTCAACAATCCGCATGCCTTTTCCTCCACCGCCTGCTGATGCTTTGATGAGCACGGGATAACCAACCTGCCGGGCTACTGCTTTTGCTTTTTCAACATCGGCTATGGCTTCGTCCAAACCGGGAACCATAGGAATATTGAATTTTTTAACAGCTTCTTTTGCTGCAAGTTTGCTGCCCATCACTTCAATTGAATAGGCAGAAGGTCCAATAAAAGCTATGCCTGCTGCTTCCACAGCCTGGGCAAAATCGGCATTTTCACTCAGGAATCCATATCCCGGGTGAATACCGTCAACCCCCAATGCTTTTGCGGCCTCGATGATCCGGTCTCCACACAGATACGATTGCACTGATGGTGGCGGTCCGATGTGTACACTTTCATCAGCATAACGCACATGTGGTGCATTGCGATCTGCATCCGAATAAAGGGCAACGGTTTGAATGCCCATTCTCCGTGCGGTGCGCATGACGCGCAATGCTATTTCACCGCGGTTGGCAACAAGAATTTTTTTCATATTCCGGACGTCAAATCATTAATCAATCAGGCCCTGTTTGCGCAGATTTTCCAGATAGCGCGCTTTGTTCACGTTGTGTCCCTCGAGGGTCTCTGCAAAAGCATGAAGGCCCGAACCATCGCCTACTGCACAAAAGTAAACATAATTGTGTTTTTCCGGATTCAAAACAGCGTCAATGCTGGAAATGGAAGACATGGCAATTGGCCCCGGCGGAAGGCCTGCATTCATATAGGTATTGTAAGGCGATACAAATTCCTTGTGATAGTTCAAAACACGGCGGGTTTCGAAGTCCCGCGTGGCAAAAACCAGTGTTGGATCCGCCTGAAGGCGCATGTTTATTTTCAGTCTATTGAGGTAAGCACCGGCAATTCTGGGTTTTTCCTCATTTTTCAATGTTTCTTTCTCTACGATGGAAGCCAGCGTGTACACTTCCTGAGGGGTCATGCCCAAAGCTTTGGCTTTTTCAGTGCGATCTTTTTGGTCCCAAAATTTTTTGTGCTCCCGGATCATGCGGCCAACGAATTCCTGCGCAGACATATCCCAGTAGCATTCATAGGTATTGGGAATGAACAAGCTCATCAGATTTTCACGGGTATATCCAATGGCAGTCAGCAAACTGTCATTGGTGAAGGTTGCCATGAGTTCAGTAGAGTCGGGTTCAATAAACCGGCTTACTTTTGCGGCTACGTCTTCAATCATTCGCTCGGTTGTGAGGATGACTTTCACCGGATCCTGCCTGCCACTGCGCAAATGACGCACAATTTGCAAAATATTCCAATCTGTATCCAGGCGGTAACGGCCACTGCGCATAGGTGATTTTGCATATTGCATCTGTTCGGCTAAGTAGCGGAATGCAGCTTCGTCTTTGACCAGATTATGGGATGTTAAAGAATCCAATACCTGTTCGAGGTTCGCACCGGTTGGGACGTACACAATGACGGTGTCATCAGGTTCGGTTCTGGTTGGTGCACTTAGATATTTTTGGTAAACAATTACCCCGGCGACGAGCAATAAAGCAACAATCGCGCCTCCAATGATGAACAATTTCCGAATCATGCTGTGGTAAAATCATTAAGGTGTTAGGTGATTAATATTGCTCTTTTTCGCTCGGGAAGTCCCGATCTTTGACGTCCTTAATATAGGCTTCAACAGCCTCCTTGATCGTATCAAATAAATTAAGGTAGCGGCGCAGGAAACGAGGCTGGAATTCTTTGGTAATCCCCAGCATATCATGGGTAACCAGAACCTGGCCATCTGCATCGCGCCCACCTCCGATACCGATGGTAGGAATGATTAAACTTTCAGAAACACGTTTGGTTAATGCAGCCGGAATTTTTTCCAATACAATGGCAAAACAACCAAGTTCCTGAAGCAAATGGGCATCTTCAAACAGTTTTTCTGCTTCTGCTTCTTCTTTGGCCCGAACCGTATACGTTCCGAATTTGTAAATAGACTGTGGGGTCAGCCCCAAATGTCCCATGACAGGAACTCCCGCCGACAGGATACGCTTAATGGAATCCGCCACTTCCGCGCCTCCCTCCAATTTAACTGCATGTGCACCGGATTCTTTCATGATCCGGATCGTGGATTCCAGAGCGACCCTTGAGCTTCCCTGGTAGGAACCAAAAGGCAAATCCACAACGACCAATGCCCTCTTAACGGCACGCACTACCGAGGCAGCATGGTAAATCATTTCATTGAGGGTAATGGGCAAAGTGGTTTCGTGGCCAGCCATGACATTGGAAGCGGAGTCGCCGACCAGCAGGATATCAATGCCTGCTTCATCCAAAATACGGGCCATGGAAAAGTCATAAGCCGTAAGCATGGAAATTTTTTCTCCCTGCGTTTTCATCGCCTGGAGGTTGTGCGTCGTGATGCGTTTGATCTCTTTATGGACAGACATGCTTTAAAGATAAGGGCAATTTGTGTTATGAAAATATCACAAATGCCTGATTACTAAATTTTTAAATACAATTAACTGCATTGCCGGAAACGGCTGCAAGTTATTAAAAATCGCAACCTTGGATAAAACATTTTAATTGGGATAATATTATGCCCCGTCGGGAAGACGTCATTCACAACCGGGCTTAAACAACCAAAAACCGGAAAAAACACTTACTTTTGCGACCGCTCTGGCAAGGCATTCCGATTTGCAGTTGGAAAAATTTGCTTCTATTCCATTGAATATCTTTTGCAAAAGGACTTTATGAGAAGGATTTCTTTTTTTGTTTTGCCTTTGTTCTTTTTCTGTGCAGCCTGTTCTACAGACTTCGAGTTGGAAGCAGAATGGCGCGACATTCCTATTGTATATGGTATGCTCACTTTCAGCGATACCGCACATTATATCCGGCTGGAAAAAGCTTTTTTGCCTGATGGCGGCGATGCACGTGACGTTGCACAAATTGCCGACTCGCTCTACTATGGAGATCATGTTTCAGTTCAATTGCAAAACCTGAGAACGGGCAACACCGTGACCCTTCAAAAAGTTGACGGCGCTCTTGAAGGTTATCCAAGAGAAGATGGCCCGTTTGCTACTCAACCCAACTATCTGTATAAGGTAAAAGCGGGCCCTGCCGGGATTTTACCGGGGGATGGCATGAAGCTCATCATCAACAGAGGGGATAATCTGCCTGAGGTGACCGCAGAAACGAAAATGCTTGAGGCAATAACCCTGCCTACCAATGGCCCGGTGTCTCCTATTCGTTTTGGTCCTTACGGCAATTCCACAACCCTGCGCTGGTTTGCCGGGCCATCGGCAAAAGTATTTGACCTTCGCCTGATTATTCATTACCGCGAATCCAATGCAGCTCCTCCCCAGGACTTTGAATCCAAAGAATTGGAATGGGTATTGACTCAGGAGTTGGAGCGTCCCAATCCAACCGGAGAACAACAATCATATGCGATCAACAACGAAGCGTTGTACATTTTTATCAAAAACAGCCTTCCTGTTGACCCCAATGCCATCCGGGTTCTTGATTTTATTGACTTCAAAGTTTCTGCTGCCGGGCAGGAATTGGTGGATTTGCTGGACATCATCCGCATTAATGCGGGTATTACCAGTTCACAATCCATTCCCAAATACACCAATATTTCGGAAGGCCTGGGCATTTTTAGCTCCAGAGTTAGTGCCTTGCGCCCAAATTTGACGTTGGATGGCGTAGCGCTTGACACGCTGCGACTTGGCATTCATACCAAAAACCTGAATTTTCAATAACCGCTTATGATTGTCGTTACGGGGGCTGCAGGGTTTATCGGGAGTTGTCTGGTACAACGGTTAAATGAAGATGGTGTCGTCAATCTGCTGTTGTCGGACGATTTCAGCCGCGAAGACAAAGCGCCCAATTTGCGCGACAAACGCTTCATTGCCAAAGTTCACCGGGATGATCTGCCTGATTGGCTCGAACGCATGCATACAGACATTAGTTTTGTATTTCACCTTGGCGCCCGTACCGATACCACCGAAAAAGACGAAAGCATTTTTGACCGGCTCAACCTCCATTATTCTCAAAAAATATGGGATCTCTGCACCAGGCATCAAATCCCCCTGGTTTATGCTTCCAGTGCGGCTACTTATGGTTTGGGCGAGTTGGGCTATGAGGACGATCACAGCATTGTGGACCGCTTAAAGCCCCTGAATCCTTATGGTTGCTCCAAAAATGATTTCGACAGGTGGGTTTTGCAACAGCAGGCATCGCCGCCTTTTTGGGCAGGCCTTAAATTTTTTAATGTCTATGGCCCCAATGAATACCACAAAGGGCGCATGGCTTCGGTGATTTTCCACACCTTCCGGCAGATCAAGGCAAGCGGCAGCATGAAACTTTTCCGCTCACATCGCGAAGGCATTGCAGACGGCCATCAAAGCCGCGATTTTATTTATGTGAAAGATGTGGTAGCAGTAATGACTTTCCTGCAACGGGAGCGCCCAGCAAACGGGCTTTACAACCTTGGAACCGGTCAGGCACGCACTTTTCTCGATCTGGCGACCCAAACCTTCCTGGCCATGGGGCTTACTCCGGATATTACTTTTGTGGATACCCCCGAAGACATCCGGGATACGTATCAGTATTTTACAGAAGCCAATATGCAGAAGTTGATCCAGGCTGGATATTCAAAGCCTTTTGCTACCCTGGAACAAGGCGTTTCTTCCTATGTAAAGGAGTATTTGCTACAAGACTACAAAGCCTGGTAGTTTACTTCTTTTAAGAATAAGCAGTTATCGTTGATTTTCCTTAGATTGACAAAGGGAGTCTTTGGCAAAAAATTCCAAAATGAACTTATGAAAAACCAATCCTCGGTGGTCACACTCCCAAAGCATACCCTTTCGGTACTTGCCAGCGAAATTGCAGAACGCTTTTCCTTCTTTGGCTTAGCCGCCATACTGCCAATTTTTTTAAAGAACCATTGCTATGATGATTCTGAGACTGAAGCCGCCTCCGTTTTGCATTTGTGGAGGTCCGGAGTTTTCTTCTTTCCTTTATTTGGCGCAATTATAGCAGATGTTTTCTTAGGGAAATATCGGACTATATTGATTGGTAGTCTACTTTGCTGTATCGGACATGCTATTTTATCCATTTCAATTGATAATTGCGTTTTTTTTTTAGTGGGTATTTTTTTGATTGCTATGTCTGCGGGAGTGATCAAGTCGAATGTAAGTCCATTCCTGGGCGACCAAATTGGTGAGCAATTCAGCACACAAAGGGGCCTTTTATTCAACTACTTGTATTTATCAATTAATCTGGGCGGGGGAATTGCACTATTGTGTGTGCCATATTTACGTGAGACCTATGGTAATGCAATCGCATTCGGGGTTCCAGGGCTTGCAATGTTCATTGCTTTAGTCGTTTTCGTGATTCCAGGTAAATCTTATAAAAAGAGTAAAGGAGTTGGAGTGTCTGAGTATAAAAACCTTTTTTCAAAAAAAAATTTGATTGGAATAAAAAAATCATGCACACTTTTTGCATTCCTTATTATTTACTTCATGCTATTCGAAAATTATGGAGGCGCCTGGGTATACCAGGCAGAAAAGCTTGACTTAAATTTTTGGGGATATTCCTTTGCACCTGATCAAATGCAAAGCAGCAATCCTATTTTAATCATAATTCTAATTCCTCTCTTTACCGGAGTCTTATTTCCTTTTTTAAAGAAAAATTACGGGATTGAGCTTTCGCTGTTTCAAAAAATTAAAATTGGATTTTTCCTCCTCATCATCGCATTTGTTATTATTATATTCATCCAGGTTGAAATAGATAAGGGAAGACAACCCCATGCCTATTGGCAACTGATAGCCTATTTTTTCCTTACAGCGTCTGAAGTCCTTGTAAGTGTCTCTTGCCTGCAATATGCCTATGAAGTTGCCGGCCCCAATGTTAAGTCAATTGTAACTGCATTGTTTATGCTTTCTACAGCATTCGGAAACGTGCTCTTGTCATGGTTGAACACTCAAATACATTCAGGAAATTTAAATTTCTTAGGTGTCGTGGAAATGGATACGAAGTATTATTTGTTGCTGTTAGTCTTGATGGCTCTGAATAGTCTTGCCTTCTTTTATTTTTTTTCTCATACAAATTACCAACAAAACACCCCCACAGCAAACCCAGCCACCTCCGACATTAGCCCTTGACAATTGCCAGTGTATGAATAGTGGCATCTAATTCCTCCATCGTATTGTAGTAATGTGGTGACAAACGCAAGGCACCAGGCACTCCTTTTTTCTCAAAATCAATCAAAGCTGCCGTTAGGCCACTGACTGATGTGTTGATGTTTTGGAGAAAAAGGTATTGCTGAAGAGCTTCCGGGGTGTGGTGATGATGGAAGACAGTGACGATGCTGCACAACTCCTGTCCCTGATCCAACAAAACAAGGCCCGGAATCCTGGATAACTTTTCCCGGAGATACCCACACAACTCCCGATTCCTGGCTGCAATTTTTTCCGGGCCAATTTCAAGCATATATTCAGTGGCAGCTTTAGCGCCCAAAACCAGTGCATAGGGAAACTCCCAATCCTCAAAGCGACGAGCGGTGGGGTTGCTGAGGTAGCGCTCCTCTCCTATCCAGTCGGCGCCACGCATGTCGATAAACAGCGGTTCCAGTCCTTTTTCCAGGACCCGGTTGGACACGTACATAAAACCCATTCCACGAGGGCCACGGAGAAATTTACGAAACGTAGCGGTCAGAAAATCGCACCCAATAGCCTGGACATCCAGGGGAAGCTGCCCTGCTGACTGACATGCATCTACCAAAAAAAGGACATCCTGTTTCCGGCATTCCTGCCCGACTTCAGCGATAGGCTGAACAAGCCCGGAATTTGTAGGCACATGGGTTACGGCCACTAACCTCGGTTTCAAAGCAGCAATGGCCAGGTTAAAGGCACCAACCTCAATTTGACCGCCGGGGCCATTGGCGAATCGCTCAATCCGAACGCCAAAGCGCTTTTTCAGGGATAAAAAAGCAATTTGATTGGAAGCGTAATCACTCTCTGTAGTGAGGATCATGTCGCCTGGCTCAAAAGGAATGGAAGACAAAGCCCTGGCATAGGCATCGGTTGCACTGGAAGTCAGGGCAACTTCTTCCGGGGTGCAGTTCAGATAACGGGCCAGTGCAGTGTATGTGCCCTGGATTTCGGCCGATTTTTGTTTATGCGCTTCGTAGCCGCCAACGGTTGCTTCGAGTTCGAGGTGGGCCTGAATGGCAGCCAAAACCGGAAGGGGCATCAGGGCTGCCCCTGCATTGTTGAGGTGGATTTTATGCAAACAGCCTGGTGTTTCAGCGCGCAATTGTTTAATGTCCATTGCTTTATGTTGCAATTTAACCTTGTGACAGGATTAAGGCACGGTGTATTTCGAGAACCTGTGGAACGAGAAGCCGTTCGCCGTCGTTGACGATGACAAAATCGGCCCGTTTCACCTTTTCTTCTTCCGGCCATTGTTTTTCAATCCGGGCCAAAACCGCTGCTTCCGATACTTTGTCCCGTTCCATTACCCGATTGATCCGTAACGCTAGAGGCGCGGTCACCACAATCATCTTGTCGATGGCCCGATAACTACCACTTTCAAACAACAAAGCCGCTTCACGCAGGGTATAAGGAACACCAGTTTGAGCCTGATGCCATTGCGAGCCATCGCGAAAAACGGCAGGATGAACGAGAGCATTAAGCTGGGCCAGTTTTTCATTGTTCTCAAAAACGACTTTGGAAAGATAAGGGCGGTTCAATTGCCCTTCCGGGGAGTAAGCATCAGGGCCAAAAGCAGCTTTTATGCCGGCTATCAGTTCCGGATCATGGGTCATCAACCATTTGGCGCGGTCGTCGGCGTAATATACCGGGACTTCCAGTGCTTCAAAAATTTTGCAAACTGTGGTTTTCCCGCTGCCGATGCCCCCGGTGATGCCAACTTTAAGCATAAGTAATAATTTTATCAGGTCAGCCATTTGACAAGATACAGCCGCCTGGCTTGCAAAATTAATCACTTGTAGTCTCCAAACGAGTAAAATTGAAAAAAATGCCTATTTTGTGGGGAAACAATGCCGGATTTATGGATGCAAAATTTACACCCGAAACCCTGGTAAACCGGGGTGTGCTGCTGTTCAAATCCATTTCCCTGTGCTGCTGCCTGCTGGTTTCAGGAAGTGCTTTTTCTCAGGACCTGCATTTTTCACAATTCCACAATGCGCCGCTCAACCTCAACCCGGGACTTACCGGGGTTTTCTCCGGAGACCTTCGCTTCGGCGCGAATTACAGGGAGCAATGGGCTTCCGTTCCGGTGCCTTACCTGACTTTTTCGGCTGCTTTCGATCAAAAAATCTATACGCCGGTGACTCCCGGCGGGTTACTCAGCTGGGGAATGGTCTTCAATTACGACCGCGCTGGCGACGGGCAGTTGAGCTGGTCCCAGATTGGCGGAAGTGCTTCCTATATTCAACAATTGGCAGAAGAGCAATACCTCAGCGCAGGAGTCCAAATCAAAGGTGGGCAACGGGCTTTTGATGTGGCCAGGTTTACATTTGACGATCAGTTTAATGGGGATTTATTCGACCCAACCCAGTCAACACAGGAATCCTTTTCAAAAACTTCGACAGGTTATTTTGATTTTGCTGCCGGTGCCAACTGGTTTTTTAAAGATGAGGACAGTCGCACCCAACTGTATGCAGGAGTTGGCTTTGCGCATCTCAACCAGCCCAAAGTTGGTTTTCGTAACGATGATGATGTTCGTCTGGCAATGCTTACCAATGCCTATACTTCCGGGGTTATTCAGGTTGGGGCCTTTACAGACCTGACTTTCCACGCCCTTCACCAGATACAAACTCCGTACCGGGAAACCGTTGCCGGGCTTGGCGGCCGTTATCACCTCAAGGTAGAACGGGGAAAAGAACTTGCACTAGGCCTGGCATTTTTTTACAGGATGAACGATGCGGCAATAGGATATGCTGAAGCATTGTATCAGAATTGGCATTTTGGATTAAGTTACGACATCAATACCTCTCCGTTTAAAGTGGCCAGTCAGCGACGAGGCGGGCCGGAAGTGTCTCTTCGCTATGTCATTTTTCGCGTCAAGCCTCCGGAAGAATTCAAGCTATGCCCAATATTTTAAGAATCGCATCTTTTGCAAAATCCCGCGCGATGCTTGCTTATAAACAACTCACCCTGATGAAATTGCAAATTGGCATTTCCATTGCTTTGGTTTTCTTTTCCATTAATGGGAAGGCGCAGTCCTTTAGTGCGTTTAAAAAATCCGGCGACCAGGCATTGACGGAAAAGGATTTCTACGCAGCCATGCACTACTATGGCAATGCCCTTCAACTGCGCCCTGACGACCCGTCCATCCAATACCAATATGCTGAGGTAGCACGCGAGTTTTATGCGTATGAAACCGCAGAAAAATATTATAATAAAGTCCTTAAGAGTCCGGATGCAGAAAAATTCCCGGCACTCCAGTTCCGGCTTGGTTCGGTTTACAAAAGCATGGGTGAGTACGAACAGGCTATATCAGCTTTTACAGCTTATTTGCAACAAGGCCGGGCAGACACTCGTCTTCATGAAAAAGCGAATCAGGAAATTGACAATTGCCGGATGGCCCTGGAATTGATGAAACAACCGCCGCAATATACCCTGAAACGGTTGGACCAAAAAATCAATACGGCTTATTCTGAATTTGGTGCTTTGCTGCGCAATGACACCTTGTACTACTCTTCTTTTCGCTACGACTTGCTCAAGGATAAACACAGACCGGGAAGAAAAATATCAAAACTCCTCCTGTCTTCAAAAAACGGGAAGGGCCAACCCTTGCGCAATGATTTTAACGCCGATACGCTGCACATTGCCCATACAGCATTTAGTATGGATGGCAAACGACTGTATTTTACCAGATGCCGTTATGTAAATACAACGCAGATCCAGTGTGAACTTTGTTACCGGGAGAAAGACAAACGCAGGCGCTGGAAGGTACAACCGGTAGTGCTGCCGGAGCCATTGAACATCAAAAATACCACAACGACACAGCCAGCGATCGGCTACGATTCCCTCCTTCGGGCGGAAGTCCTCTATTTTGCATCAGACCGTCCGGGTGGAAAAGGCGGAATGGATTTGTGGCGGGTTAAAGTAGAAACATCAGGCTTTGGTACTCCGGAAAATCTGACGGCGGTCAATACGCCCGACAATGAAGTCTCTCCCTTTTTTCATCAACCTTCCCAAATGCTGTATTTCAGTTCGGAAGGCCACGCTAACCTCGGAGGGTATGACATTTTTTCCTGGAAACAAGGCACACCTCAAAATATAGGTTTGCCATTCAATAGCAGTTACAACGACCTTTATTACAGTGCAGGCCTTGACGGAAAAAGTGGCTATTTGTCTTCCAACCGCGTTGGCGCCATGTACCTCGACAAAGACAACAAGGCCTGTTGTATGGACATTTATGCATTCCAGTGGATCGAACCACCTCCACCACCCAAGCAAGGCGAACCTTTGGCTGTGGCACCTCTGCCCTTGCCGGAACCCGAAAGGCCTGATGAAGACCCAATGCCGGAAACACTGGAAGATTTTTTGCCTCTTGCCCTGTATTTTGACAACGACGAACCCGACAAGCGGACCCTGCGCACGACTACTAAAAAAAGCTACGAAGACAGTTACCAGAAATACATAAGCCGGAAAGATGATTTCCTCAAAGCCTACACAAAGGGTTTGCAGGGCGAGGACCGAACTGCTGCTGAAGAAGCCATCAGTGAGTTTTTTGAAACCAGAATAGAGCGGGGATACCTCTTTCTTGGCCGCTTTTCAGAAATCTTGTTGAAGCGCCTCGAAAGTGGAGAAACTGTAGAAATATTCATCAAAGGTTTCACCAGCCCGAGGGCAGAAAAAACTTACAATCTCGCTCTGGGAAAACGGCGCATCAGTAGCCTGCGCAACCATTTTGATACCTGGAACAATGGTATTTTTATGGCTTATTTAAAAAAAGGGCAACTCAAGATCAGCGAGCGTTCATTTGGAGAAGCTACTGCCGACGAAAGCATCAGTGATGATTTGATTGACCTGCGCAATTCTGTTTACAGCATCGGCGCTTCCCGCGAACGCCGCGTGGAGATTGTAGAAGTGAAAAGCAAGTGATTTTGTACTTTTGCCGTGCACCAAAAACGACAATAGCCAATGGCTAAATTCAAGATGAACCATACGCGCGAATCGGCTGGCAAAAGCACCGGAACTATGGTAAAAGTTGGCCTGTTTGGCGCGATCATCACGGCCTTGTTTGTTTTCTTCAATAAATTTGTTGGCGGAAGCGACCAGGCCGGTACTCCAAGAGAAGAGCCTGCTGATACGTACACCAATGAATACTACCTGCCCACTGCATCCGGTCAGGTGGTTAAACACCGTTTTTACAGTTTATCCTACCTGGAGGATCATGAACAAGCTGAATGGGTCGCTTATACCCTTACCCGGGATAATTTAAAAAAAGAATGGGTAGAGCGTCAGGACAATTTCCTGCCCGACCCCAAAGTGCGCACAGAATCGGCCACTCCCAACGACTACCGGAACTCGGGTTACGACCGTGGCCATCTGGTGCCTGCGGCCGATATGGCTTTTGATGAAGACGCCATGATGGAGACTTTTTTTATGAGCAACATCAGCCCACAGGCTAAAAATTTTAACAAAGGCATTTGGCGGGAACTGGAAGAACTAACCCGGTCCTGGGCAGAAAAAAATGTGAAGCTGTTTATCGTAAGCGGCCCCGTACTGACCCAGCCTGTAAAAGGTAAAATTGGTGCAAATGAAGTCAGTATTCCGGCTGCATATTATAAAGTTTTGCTCGATTTGAATGAACCTGAAAAAAAAGCTATCGCGTTCGTCATTCCAAACGAAGTGAGCTACGATCCATTGTATAAGTATGCGAAGTCAGTGGATGAGGTAGAAAAACTAACGGGCATTGACTTTTTCCCGGAACTCATGCCCAAAGAAACAGAATTGGAACTGGAAGCACGTTATAACCTCGATCTTTGGGAATTCAACAAGAAAAAATTCGAAACACGCACCCAAAAATGGAACCAACAGGAATGAGTACCTGAAGACCCTCTCCAGTACTCAACAAATCAAATACTCAAATACTCATCAACTTTTGATTATGTCCAGGAAAGAATCATTCATTCAGGAAATTACTCAAGGATACACATTCAAAGGAGCTGCTATTGACCTCGGCGCTGCCATGCTCGATAAAGAAGGCCTGCCTGGCGCAATGATTAAATTGCCCTTGCGCACGATGAACCGCCACGGGCTGATCGCAGGCGCTACCGGATCGGGAAAAACCAAAACTTTACAGATTCTGGCCGAGCAGTTGTCCGCTCATGGTGTACCTTCTCTTTTGATGGACATCAAGGGCGATTTGAGCGGAATTGCCATGCCCGGTACCGGCAATCCCAAAATAGAGGAACGGCACCAGCACATCGGTATTCCGTTTACGCCCACAGGGAGTTCAGTAGATTTTCTGAGTTTATCAGAAGAAAAAGGTGCCCGGCTTCGGGCCACGATTTCCGAATTTGGCCCGGTTTTATTTTCACGGATTCTTGGCCTGAACGACACCCAATCAGGAGTGGTTTCAGTAATTTTTAAATACTGTGACGACCACAACCTGCCATTGCTTGACCTTCAGGATTTCAAACAAACCCTGCAATACCTCGCAAATGAAGGTAAAGCAGCGATGGAACAGGAATACGGCCTTATTTCTTCCACTTCTGTGGGAGCCATCATGCGGAAAGTGATTGAGTTAGAGCAACAGGGTGCCGGCACCTTTTTTGGAGAGCGGTCTTTTGAGGTAGAGGATCTCTGCCGTACAGATTCTAATGGAAAAGGCATCGTTTCGGTGATTCGTCTGACGGATATTCAGGACCGGCCCAAGCTTTTCTCCACCTTTATGCTGCAATTGCTGGCTGAAATTTATAGTTCATTTCCGGAAGCTGGTGATGTGGAAAAACCGAAGCTGGCTATTTTCATAGACGAAGCCCACCTGGTTTTCAGCGAGGCTTCAAAAGCTCTGCTCGACCAGATTGAGGCCATTGTAAAACTGATCCGTTCCAAAGGCGTGGGTCTTTATTTTGTTACGCAAAATCCGGCCGACATTCCCGAAGCGGTACTTAGCCAATTGGGGTTAAAAATACAGCACTCTTTGCGCGCCTTTACGGCAAAAGACCGGAAAGCAATCAAACTGGCCGCCGAAAACTACCCGGAATCGGCCTATTACGATGTGGCACAGTTGATTACAGAGCTTGGTATTGGCGAAGCGTTCGTTACGGCCCTGAATGAAAAGGGTATCCCTACCCCACTCGCACATACGTTGCTGCGTGCCCCACAGTCGCGCATGGATGTGTTGACCGAATACGAAATTGATTCAATCCTCAGCCGTTCGCCACTTGTGCGCAAATACAGTGAAGAGATTGATCGCGAGAGTGCACACGACATCCTGAGTCGTAAAGTGCAAGCCTCCCGAGAAGCAGAAATGCAGGAAGAATTGCGTAAACAGCGCGAAGCTGCTGAACGCGCAACAGCCAGAGAAACCACTACCACATCCCGGCGAACCCGTCAGGAAAAAAGTACTTTTGAAGAAATCATGGACAGTACGGTGACCCGACAGGTGGGGAGAACGATTGCACGGGAATTAGCGAGAGGGTTGCTTGGCGTTTTGGGATTGGGGGGAAGAAGGCGTTGATAAAAGGCAGACCAAGTAGTCAGGTAACCATTGACGTATTCCCGGATAGATCTTAAAGCACCATGAGTAAGTATTTCTTATCAGGATTAATGTTCGTCCACCTGATTCCCGCACTTTCGGCCCAGGTAAGGACCCATGTCACTCACCCTGCTGCCGGGATTTTTTTGCAGCTTTCTGAAATCCAGGAGGCAGTTCCCAACCCTGCTAATGAAACCCTGCCCATTATTTTCATTGATCCTGCCAAAACCTACCAGCAAATGGACGGTTTTGGGTTTACGCTCACGGGTGGGAGCGCACAGTTGATCAACCGGATGAGTTCCGAAAAGCGCGCAGCTTTACTGGAAGAGTTGTTCGGTACAAAAGGTGAACAAATTGGCATCAGTTACCTGCGCATCAGCATTGGTGCATCCGACCTCAGCGACCAGGTGTTTTCTTATTGCGATTTGCCGGAAGGCCAAACTGATGTGGAACTGGAAACTTTCAGCATCGAGCCGGAGCGCAAAGATCTTATTCCCGTTTTAAAAGCAATTTTAAAAATCAACCCGGACATCAAAATCATGGGATCTCCGTGGTCGCCACCGGTTTGGATGAAAACCAACGGAAAATCTGTCGGGGGAAGCCTGAAACCGGTTTTTTATGGGGCTTATGCGCGATACTTTGTGAAATACATTCAGGCCATGCAGCGGGAAGGCATTCCTATTGATGCAATCACGGTGCAAAATGAACCCCTGCATCCTGGCAACAATCCATCGTTGCTGATGCAGCCCCATGAACAGGCAGAGTTCATCAAAAAACACCTT
>JABWAJ010000068.1 GCA_013361075.1 Saprospiraceae bacterium
AAATTTTGTTTTAGACGAGGCGAATTTTGCAGACATAGCCGGCAGCTATGTTGAAAAAATTCAACGAAGTATAAAATAAAATTTGCCACTCGCAGCCAAATCGAAGATTCAGCGAAGCTAATTGATGAATTCCCGAACAAGCTCTTAATCCTTTATGTAATCAATACTGTTTAATTTGCTCGATCAATTGCAAAAAATCCGGGGTCTTATAGTACTCAAGGTTATCCGGGTTTTTCGCCATTTGAAGGAGATAATCTTTAACGCTGATGCCATCTTTGTTCTTGTAATTAAGGTCGGCTCCGTTTTCCAGAAAGGCTTTGCAACAACGCCAGTAACCTAAATACGCGGCAAATAAAAGGGGCGTGAGGTTTTCCTTAAATTGTTCTAAATATATTTTTGCATTGACGTCGGCGCCATGCCTGACCAGCACTTCAATGATTTTCTCCTCGTTTCGCAGGCCTCCTATGATGTCGAAAAGAGGCGTTTTTGATCCCGGGGAACTGGCGCAATTCGGATCAGCACCATGTTGCAAAAGTAATTCTGTGAAATCAACTTTACCGGTATAGGCAATTTGAGTAAAATTATGACAAAGGCTGGAATCAATTTTTGCACCTGCATCAAGCATGTATTTAAGCGCCTCTAATTTGCGCTCATTTGATTTACTGTCTTCAACGACATCCCGTAAAATATCGTCCAGGAATTGTTTGTGGTGAAGGCGATCAGGATGCGATTGCAATAATTTTTTCCACTTCCCAACTTTGCCCCTATGGAAGGCCCCATACAATTCCGTCAAAACAGGGTCATCGTATTGCGGGTTAAAAGATTCCCGGGTATTCTGATATAACAAATCAGAACCGGACAGGGCGAGGAAATAGACAATCAGGGCGGCAACACACAAAAGGCCGATGCCTAACCACAGGTACTTGATCCAGTTGCCGGGCAAATTGAATACCAGCCGAAAAACAACAAAGGCAATTGCCAAAGCGAGCAACAGGGTTATGGGTTTGCCCGCCCCCCTGGGTAAAAATCGAAACAGCACCAGAAAAATCAGCAATCCGGCAATAATGAGAGAGACTAGGGCAGGTGAAAGTTTAGATAACATAATTTCTACAATGTTGGTGAATAATGTTTGGATAATGAGGTGCCTTTTGAAGGGGCACCCTCACTTCCTCCCGGCGATGCTATCGGACGCTGTAGTTGCGACGAGTGAGGGCCGATAGTCGGAAAATAGTGGATTGGACTAATACATTATTTATCCCTCCCCTGCCTTTCGATTTGCTTTTTCAGGTCATTAATTTCCCTAAATGTAGGATGTAATTGACTCAGTTTATCCTTAATGAGCCCAAATGCCATAGCGTTGTTTTCAGTTGCTTTTGCTACAAGGCCTTTTTTTAATTCGTACTTTGCTATATTATTAAGACTTTCAGCCAAAAATGGATTCAGAAAACAGTCTAAGTCATTTTGGCTTTTTAATAATTCATAAGCATGAGTCTCAGTTTTTATAGCCGAATCGAAACGCCCTTGCAAGTATTCAAAGTAAGCCTTATTAGACAATGCAGCAGCTTTTGTACCTTTAAAATAATAAGGCAAATCATTGGATATTGATAAAGCTGCTTTTATGTGTGGTTGTGCCTGCAGGGGCCGTTTGGAGTGATTGTAAATATGAGCTAATAAATTATGAACATCTGCAAGCGTATGTTTATAGGAACTTGGTAATAATTCAGCTATTTCAAAAATTGATTTTGCAACAGATTCTGCCTCTTCATAATTTTCTTGAAATATACGGGTTACACAAACAGATGACAGCGTTTGTAAGATTTGAAGGCTTAGAATAATATTACCAACTCCTTCTTCTTCTAAAGCAATGATTATTTCATGGGCTTGTTTAGCATAGTTGTCAGCTTTATCTAGTTCTCCTAAATTATTGTGTGCAATAATAGCGGCATTTAATGCTGCCAGTTTATCTATTGAGGATGCCTGATCAAATTGATCTGTAATATATTTCAACTGTTCCAGTGCCAAATTTTTAACGACATGTCTATTGCATTTGCCCGCTTCGAAGGTCATTTTGGAATAATAAAACCCACTTCTAAAGCTATGGTCAAATCTGGGAGAATTTTCAAGCACAGCTTGAAGGCTATCGAAATAAATAACGGCTTTATCCACATCTTTTAGGGTGATGTAAACATTAGCAAGATCGAGATAAAAGTTACTAAGATAAAAATCTTTGTCTGATAGATGGTTGTATTTTAATTTCCTGTGAATATCGAAAGACTTGAGTAGAAATGATTCGTATTGCAGAAAGTCTTGAAAATAAAGTTGGCTGATCATTCCCATGTAATAATAATAACTGATCAACTCAGTGGTATCTTTTTTATTAACTAGTGATTCAATTTGAGGCAAGATTTGGCGTATGAAGCTAAGCAATGAATCTCCATATATAGCATCATTGTTCATAACCTGTATTACTTGCGAGAGGAGCACTTCTGCTTCAATATTACTGGAATTACACCTTTGTAGTGCTTCGCTTAATAAAAAACTTGTATTTTGAAGTAAGTCTTTTGATGTAATTTCTGACCCTACAGAAATAGAAACAAATTTGTTTAAGATATCAAGTACTAATTGACAAAAACTATCATCTGCTACATTTTCAAGCGTTGATAGTGCCGTTTGTAAAGCCTTATAAGCTGGTTCCCATTGCCCAAAATATTGTCTGGCGCTACAAATGTTTTGAAGCGCATAAATAGAATCAATGCCATTATCAGCGAAAAGAAGGGTAGTGTCGCTATAAACAAGATAATTGTCAAAGTCTTTTTGATAAAACTTACACGAAGCCAAAAAAGAATATACAAAAGAGTCTTTTCTTTTGAGCTTATATAGTATATGTTCAAGAAGTAGTACTGCTTTTTTAAAATCACCTTGATTGTATGCAGACATTGCAGCAATCCAGTAAATGATAAAGTCCGTTTTTCCTTGCAAATCGCCTTTGATAATATTATGGATAGTTGTGGCTTTGAATTCAAGAAAATCAGTATTCTTAGCTATGGAGTCAATAAACCCCCACTTTGGATTGGTAATCCAATTGTAACAAATTTCGTCTTGATTTAGGTCGCTGCACTTATCTGAAAAATAATTGCCGAAAATAACCATGTCTGCCCCATATTGGGATATGTAAGCATCAATGCTATCTTCCGTCATTTCAGCCTCTATAGGAAAACCATCCAGGTATTTAACCTGAATATTGAGTTGATAATCCGTATTAAGTGTAATCAGTCGTTTTGTTATAAAAGCACCAACGTCTGATGTGCCATCAGCATCTTTGCACATTACATGAAAAGGAAATATTAAGATTTTAAAACCAGAAGTAGACGAATCAAAACCTCTAAAAATTTTTTCTGATAAATTAGGCCGATTTGTTTGAGTAATCCATACGATGCCCAAAATACAACAAATGGAAAAAACAGCGATAGACGCAATTAGTTTAGGATTAAGGTTGTTGTAGATGTTTTTATCTCTTCCAACATTGTCGCCTTTCCCTTTGTGTTTTTGTATCATTTTTTTTTGTTTATATTTTTATCTCTTCCAACATTATCGCCTTTTCCGGCATGAATTTGTTTGATAATGATTTTAGAATTAAATCCATCTAAATTACCTATTCCTTTTTTTACTTCATAGTTAGATTCGTTACCTGTTTCAATTTCACGGACTAAATCTAAAATTGCATTTCGTATTTTATTTTTAGCTATTGCCGCGTCTTCAAAATCAATTGTACCCATTCTGATTTGTTGTGTTACATCATTAAACCGAGCTGATTGCAAAATCAATTCATCTAGTTTAGGGCTCCTTTTTAAGAATTGGCCTAATTCATCAATAGCTGTTTTTAAGTCATTTTTACTTATTAATGTTAAAATGTTATTTATAAAATTCTCTACGTCCATTTTGTGTGTGTTTTGTTTTAAATTTCATCAAACAATATCTTTGCAAAAAAGATAATATCGCAACAAGTTAAGGCTTGTTTCTTATCATGCAAAGTAATAGATGAGAAAAAATGCACACATCATACCATGCACAGGGGACGTTCTCACTTGCTCCCGGCGCAACTATCGGACTATACAGTTGCGACGAGCAGGGCCATATCATTCAATCATTCAGCGAATGAATCCCTTGTTCTTTAAGTCTTTCCAATCCATCTTTCATCGCCTTAACTTGTTCCGGAGCATGTCCCTGCCAAACGGTAACTTCTCCAATTACTTTAAACGGATGAGTGGACCGGTAAGATTTTGTTGGGTTGCCGGGGAATTTTTTATCGGTCAAATCAGGGTCGTCTTCAATGGGGCCGGTTGGTTCCACTACATAAATTCTTTCACGGCCTGCTCCAATGGCAAGTTCGGCGCCCCAAATGGCAGCGTCTAAAGTGGCCGTCAGAAAAATATATTTTGCATTTTTCCTTTGGCCAAAGTTGGAATTGAAACCTGCTGCAATTAAGTCGCCAACGTTTAAGTCCGCCTTTGTCCCGTGAAAATAAGATTGAGCAAAAGGGGTCGGGCCTTGTCCGCCTGTTTGCTGCTCGTTTTTGTGTTGTTCCATGGTCAATTTTTTTATTGACGAAGGGTGAGGGAGGGAGTCCTTCTGAAGGGTACTCACTACAAACATCCGTAAATTTAAGCGCTTGCTTGGAATTTCGTGGTTGGCTATGCCAAGTCTTCAATTTTTGCAAACATGGCCCGCAGTGTCTTGAGCAGCTGCAAACCGTTATGCGGTATCGCCCGGAGGATCTGAGGCTCATTCCCGGCAAATTCTGCACCGGGCTTTTGTTGTCCTTCAGGGAAAATTGTCCATCCCTTTGCGTTCATCCTCCATTCGTAAAGATCCTGTATTAGGCTATCTTTGCATTACAAAATCACATAAAATGACAACCGCAGCCATGCCTGAAAAGTCGCTCAGTAAGCAGGATTATGAGAACTACCTGCAGAAGGGCATCAGCTACCAGCAGTACAAACAAGAGATGGCGGCAGATCTGGTATCGAATGCTGATTTAAAAGTTAAAGAATACATTAGTCTGAATCAGCGCCGTATGCACCGGATTGAAAAAACTTATGTGCCCTCTGCCGACATGATGACACAGGTTCAAGACTTAAAGCACAAGACCCACTGGCTTATTTTAACTGAGCACTGGTGTGGAGATGCTTCACAAACTTTACCCGCCCTAAATGCCATTGCCGCATCAAGCGAAGGGAGGATTGACATGAAATTAGTTTACCGCGACCAGCATGACGAACTGATGAATGCCTACCTTACCAATGGGACAAGGTCTATTCCCAAGCTGATACAATTAGATGAGCATTTGCAAGTAACAGGTACTTGGGGACCACGACCGGACTTTGCGCAAAAAATGGTGAAGGAATTAAGATCCAATCCAGAATCGGCTGCTACTTATGGCAATGAATTGCACAGCTGGTATGCCAAAAACAAACAACAGGATTTGGAAAAAGAGGTCATACAACTGCTGTGCAAAGCCAGTTGATTTTGTCCTGATTGCTTATCACAAAAAAACATCAAAATATCATGGAACAGCGTCATCCACTTCCCCCTTTACTGTAGAAACGGCAAAGCAAAAAATCCAAATGGCAGAAGATACCTGGAACAGCAAAGACCCGGTAAGGGTTTCAAAAGCCTACACGGTAGACAGTGAATGCAGCTATTTCTCCACAGATGTACCGTGAAACTGTTGGATATGCTAAAGGCATGGTGTAGAAATAATTAATTCCTCACCCGGTTCTGCTCGCTCTCCGATCCCGACCCCGTATGCCTCCGCCGGCTGTTTTCAGTTTTGCCAAACCGGTAGGAAAACGTCAGGGTAGCAGCCCGGGTATCTAAATCGCTGTTCCAGTCGGCGTCGGTCAGCCGGAGGTTGTTGATGATGCCGTCGGATCTGCGCGTATAAAACAGGTCATTGGCGCTAATCTTGAGTGTCCCGGCATCTTTCAGGATTTTTTTCGAGACCGCCAGATTGAGCGTCCCCCAACTTTTAATCAGCAATTGCGCATAAACAATGTCGCTTTGGTATTCGCCCCGGATTTCCGCGCTCCAGCCTTTTCCTAATTGCAGGCTGTTGTTGAGCGAAATATAGTGATAATTGCCGGCAGAATTTAATTGTTCGGTATAAAGTGCGCTTTGGAAAGACAAACGCCCTGCTTCACCATACAAGATGAGGTTGTACCACTTCGCAACAGGAATCGTCGCATCCACAGAAAGGCTGATGGCTTCGCTGTTGGCAATGTTTCCGGGCCGGCTGTAATAAATGCCCTCCACAATTTCTAAAGTTTCGTTGATGCCGTCTATGGTTTTTGAATAATTCAGGCTGGTATTCAAAAACCCTTTGAAGGAGTGAGACAAGGAAATGTTATTGGAAAACGTCGGCAACAAATCGGGATTGCCGGAATAGAAGGTAAACTTGTCGAGCGGACTGATAAATGGGTTCAACTGCTGGAAAAAAGGCCGGTCAATGCGTTTGCCGTAAGAAAACGTCAGTACATGATGATCGAGGCTGTCTACATGCCACGAGGCAAAAAACGTAGGAAAAAGATTGTGGTAAGTCCTGGAAAATTCAGACCCCGGTTGCTCGACATTGCCCAATTGAGCGCCTTTCAGGGTAGTGGTTTCTGCCCGCAGGCCGAGCTGTAATTCAATTTTCCCAAAGGTTCTCGCATAGTTCAAATATGCAGCATGGATCCATTCATCGTACAAAAACCGGTTGCTCAGGTCGTAATCAATGGTCGTGATGCCGCCGACGGTATTGGTGTAGGCAGCTTCGTTGTCTGTTTTGGTAAAGGCCGATTTCCAGCCCGCTTCAAACCTTGAACCTGCTCCCAGGGGCTTGGTATAATCTGCCTTGGCAGCATAAATGGTAATGTTGGAAGGCAGCTTTCCATTAATGACGTCCGAATATGCTAAGCTGCCGTTGCCATCGTACAGATAATTTTTGAACACCTGATCGTTGTCTGAGGAATAAGTCACATAATCTGCATCCACGATAATGTTGCTGCCTAAGGTATCCAGGTTGTGCCGGAGGTTGATGTTGTAGGTGCCGTTGGAGAAGCTGCTTTCCTGGCGGTTGTCGGCGATAATGGTTTGCAGGGTATCCTGCTGCGGATTGAGCACTGCCGCGAAATTGGCTGTATGGCGCTTTCCCGGGTTGAGCAACCCATTCACCACCACCCCGAGCGTTGTTTTGTCGCTGAGGTAATAATCTACTCCCAATCGGGCATTTACCGAGCGGCTGGAGGGCTGAATGTAGGAGTTTTGGGAGAAAGAAGACGAGGGCGTCAGGTCCGGATTTTTGTAATACCGGTTGATGTTCAGGTCCTGGAAGCTGTTCGAGAGGCCGGCATTGATGTTGGTATAAATGCTGAATTTTTTGCGGTTGATGTTCAGGTTCAGGCTGTTGTTGCTTCTGGAATACTGCCCCCGGGTGAAACCCAGCGCCACACTGCCATTAAAACCGGGAAGTTTGTTCCGCTTCGTGATGATGTTGATGACGCCCGCATTGCCCGCTGCCTCGTACCTGGCTGGGGGATTGGTCATGATTTCAATTTGTTTGATGTTGTCTGCAGGAATCGCCTTCAGGTAGTTTTCCAATTCTGAGCCCGACAGGTAAGTGGGTTTGTCGTCAATGAACACCAGCACGCCGGCACGGCCTTTGAGTTTCAGTGTCCCGTCCGGGTCGAGCAAAATGCCGGGCGACCGCTCCAGCGCTTCCAGGGCGCTGCTGCCGGCATTGGCGATCAGCGCGTCCACATTCACCACAGTACGGTCTATTTTGCGTTGGATGTATGGTGCTTTTGCGGTAACGGTGGCTTCTTTCAGCAGGGCAACGCCTGGTTTTAACTGGATGAGCGGAACCTGCGCGACGGGGGTGTTTTGATCCAATTTGACGGGACTGCTCACAAATTTTTCAAAGCCCACATAGCTCACTTCCACCAGGTACGTATTTTCTGCCAACTCCGTGAAGCTGTATGCTCCATTTGCCTCAGAATAAGCAACGCCCACGACAACAGTATCCCTTGCTGTTTTTAAAACGATGGTCGCCAATTCAATGGGCATGTCCTGTTCGTCGGTCAGTTTGCCGGTTAGTTGGAAACCGGATTGTCCTTGCAACAATAAGGCGTTGATAAACAGGATTAAAAGCGCTGAAAAACTTTTCATGTTTCGTTGTTATCGGGTGATGAATGGGTTCTGGTGTTGGTAAAATGGCGGCTATTGCCGGAATCTGCTGTAAAATAAAGTGGTTCCTTGATAAGACGGGGATTTAAGGGTTCGTGTTGGGAATTATCCCGTTAATGGGGGGAGGAGATGTGGTTAGTGAGGAAGTCCAATTATTGCTCCTTACCCCTTACCCCTTGCCCTTTGCCCTTTGCCCTTTGCTCCTTGCCCCTTGCTCCTTGCCCCTTGCTACCCCCCCCTCACGTGCTGCTCTATTCCCACGGTCCACTTTGGGGAACATGAACAATAGAAGACCCCTCCAGGCGAAAAAGCCCCCCGGAAAAACCGAACCAATACGTTCCATTCCGGTCTTCCAGCATGTCCTGAACCCCAAAACTATAGGTCAGATCCATGCGGTTTGTGCCTTTGTAAATTTTGAAGGAATTCTCACCTGTCCTGAGCGAAGCCGAAGGATCGTATCGGTATAGGCCGACACCGGTGGCGCCGACCCAAATGTGTCCCTTTTTATCTGGGTAGATGGTGTATATCTGATTTTTACTAAGCCCCTCCCATTCAGGAAATTGAACAAATGCTTTGTCGCCTGTCTCTGGTGACTTGTGTTGAGCGGAGTCGAAATGCGCCGAAGGATCGTACCGGCAAAGGCCGCCGTCCCCGGTTCTTTTTTTCGGATCGGGATGGTCATTTTCCGTGACCCGGGTGCCAAACCAGATATGGCCCTGCTGATCCTCCCGGATTACCTGAACATTATTGGAAGGCAGCCCATCCTTTTTGGTGAAATGCGTAAATGCTTTCCCACCTGGACTGAGCTTAGCCGAAGGGTCGTATTTGCAGGCGCCATACCCATCCCGGCCAAACCAGATATTACCCTGGCTGTCTTCCATGACTTCCGTGACCCAGTCCATGGTGGTTTGGTACGGCATCAAGTCGACATCTGGTTTTGGGATGGGAAAATCGGAAAAACCGCCGTCCCCGTATCGGCAAACACCGCCCCAGGTGCCAACCCAAAGGTTACCGCCCCGGTCTATCAGGATATTGGAAACGCGATCGTTGCACAAACCGTCTTTTTGGGTGTAATTGGTAAATGTTTTTCCATCGTATTTTGACAGGCCGGAATGCGTACCAAACCACATATTCCCGGCTTTGTCTTCGGCAATGGTCACCACAGTATTACCGGGCAATCCGTCTTTTTCAGAAAAATAGGTGAGCGTTTTTTCGCCTGGGCGGAGCAACTTGGAAGGGGTATAGCGGGCCACGCCGCTCATGATGGTTCCAAACCATAGGTTCCCTTTGCTGTCCTCAAACAGTTCCACCACATATTCGTCAATTGGGGTGTCCATTTTCAGCATTTCCGCTAACCCCGGATTGTTGCTTTTTATAGCATTTGAATTGGGCTGTCCGCTGCAAGCCGGGGTAAAAGCCATTATGAAAAGTAAAGGCCCGATGTGCGGGAATGAGCAAACTTTTTCCATGAATTATTTTTCGCAAAGGTATCCCGGCGCTTGTTTTTTGAGGTTTTTTGATTGTAAAAGGATGTAAAGGAGATGTAAAGGGTGGGGAAGCGGGGTTCCTCGGTAAAAAAAAGGAAGGGAGTTGCTTTTAATGGTCAAACGCTAAACGGAGGTCAGCCAATACAGTTTGAGGATGAGCGTTGATGATTTTTACTTGTGGATTTAGCTTTGGAAATTCGATGTGAAACAATTCCCGGCTTTCGTTATCCACTCCACCGCCAATAATAACCGCGTCAAAGTGCTCTTTTTTGAACGCTGCAATTGCCTCTTCATTCCACTGCTTTCCGGTAGCCAAATAGCCTTGTTCATTCAGCATGGCTGTAATCTTCTCCAGTATATTGGCATGTCGCCCGATGACCAAAAGTTTTTCTCCCTGCCCCATCAGATTTTTGTTTTGTACATGGCAGCCTGTCAGGTGTAAAATGAACAGGACGAACGCCGTGATCTTGAAATACAATGGATTTTATTTTGCCTGCTTCAAAAATATTCATTATTTTTTAATGAAGTTAGTCTGATTAACATACTATCCCCAATAAGGTTGACGCTGAAGGTTTTGGGCCTGGCGTTCGGGCGGGGTTTAGCTTCGCTGGTTTTCAATTCGGAGCACAAAGCTACCTATTTGCATCTCACCCAGCCTGACGCAAAACCCGTGTTGTGGGCCAGCCAACTTCTCGCTCAAAAGTCGCCAGCTGAAACCACTATCCACTTTGTCCACTCGTTATTTTCTTTTTTGTAAAAACTCGTTTCTATCTGTCCACACTCACCACCGCACAAGCTCTTAGTTTTCAACATTTAACGTCATACAAATATAGTCATATGAAATATTATCAATTCTAAACATATCTTCAGTTAGACCTACTTGCCTAAAACCAATTTTTTCATAAAGACTTTTTGCTTTTGTGTTACTTGAAATTACTTCTAGGTCAAGCCAACTTATTTTAGGATTTGCTTTGCAATAGTTAATAATATCCACTAATAAATTAAAGCCAATTTTTTGTCTTCGGTAATTATTGTCAACTCCCATTCCTAGTACAACTCTATGTCCAGCGTTTAACTGATTGTTAGAGCGAATGTCTGCGTGACCTACAATGTTATTTTCTTGGTTAATTGCGAGCCAAGTTCTTCGCCAGCCATTTTCTCCAAATTCTTTTTCAAGACCATCCTCAAACTTTGATTTCAATTCATCAGATAGTTCTGATTGCTGACGAGTAAGAGGTACAAATGGGGCGGAGCACAAAACTTTCGTCTACCCCAAAACTGTCTGCGGAGCACGAAACCCCGCCTATTGCAAATGTGCTGTTACCACCAGTAGGTATTTCTTCCAATCAAACGGTTCTAAGTTGCAGTCTTGTTCCTGAAATCCTGTCATAAACACTGGACTGTCCCTTACTAAGAATAATGCTAATAAAGTAAACAAACACCATAACTTGTGGCACAATTAGAATTATCCATATCCAAATTGGTGTTTCTCTACCAACTGATTCAAAATAGATAATCCAGTGAACTCCCGTATGAGCAATTTCCCAAGGTAAATATTTCAATAAATTTCTTATCAAAATGCTGTTGTTCGTCTTATTTTCAGGAGTCAAAACTATCAAATTAAATACTCTTTTTCCGATGGTTGCTTTCCAATTACCTTTCTCTGTAAAACACGAATAGGTTATTGCTGGCAATGTCAGTGTCAAAAAGCCGACTAGCTGTCCGAAATATGGGTTCACGTCTGTTTGTCTAACGTCAAAGAACAAGCTCGTCACTGTGAAAAGTAAAATGGCATACAAAACAATAATTCCAAAGTCTATTGTCCAAGCAAAAATTCTATGTATGAGCTGTCGTTTCATATACTTACGGCTTTGTTGCATGAATCAGGCGGGCACAGCTCTTCCTTGTCAGTTATGTCTTGTATATTCCTTAATAGTCCCGACTTTGGATCAGTGTAAGTGTAATCAGGGTCAATGTATTTGTATGAATCAGACATAAGCTTTTTGTTTGGCAAATGTTACCAATTCATTGAGCGTAATCTTACCCATTACGTAGTCACAAATTATTTCAATCCCTTTCGCCGTTGGTGTATATCCTTCAAACATGTTACTTCCTAAAGCATTCGCTGTGCTTTCAAGGGTTTTCAAGTCTGAAAATTCCACTCTCATTATAGTCAGCTTGTTTCTATCTACTTCGATTGAATGAAACATATTTTCAGGTTTTGATTCTCCACAAATTTACAAAACTTCCGTTCAAGTATGGTTTGTGCAGCAAATAGAATGGTGCATAGCGCGTTAATATGCGCACTTTCCAAACACTTGAACAAAGATAAAGAAAATATCAAAATGCTGCAATAAGTAAATTTATTAAATTAATGAAAATGAATTACTTGTGTTTTTAAAGCTTGTCGCAAAAAACAACAACCATACAAAATGCACACCTTCAGCCGCCACATAAAAAAACCTCTTTCCCTCAACTTCTAAATTGTCACCCAAGCAACCAATTTCACCCTTCCATAAACAGCCTGCTTCTCCAAAACAAACCCTACTTTTGATCCCTGAAATTTCCAATATGTATTTCGTTGTAAGTAAGCAATACAACATCGAAAGTGCTCCATTGGAAACCAACGCATTCACTCATCATCAAATCAGCACACCTGCTTATGCACCGTTCTCTACTGCTCTATGTTTTGCTATTGCTGCCCCTGTTGACACCGGCACAATCTGGCGGAGTCTCGTCGCTATGGACGCCGGAAGCACCCGCTGCCGTGCAGCAGGAACCAGGCGAACGACGCATCCAACCGCAAACCTTTCTCACGTTTGCACTGGACCTGAACACCCTGCGCAACCTGCTTGAACAAGCGCCCTTGGAGCGCAGTCAGGCCGCCGAAAACCGGGCGCCCGTGCTGGAAATGCCCTTGCCCAGCGGCGATATCATCCGCTTCAGCGTTTGGGAATCGCCCATCATGGAGCAGGGCCTGGCCACGCGTTATCCCGGCATCCGCACTTACGCGGGGCGCGCACTCGACGATCCGGCCATGACGATCCGCTTCGACCTCACGCCACAGGGTTTTCACGCCATGCTGTTTACCCGGCAACACGGCACCGTGTTCATTGACCCCCTGTATCATGGCCAGGACCGGCTCTATCAGGTCTATGCGAAAAAGGATTTTGTACCACCGGCACACAAAACATTTTCCTGCGCTTTCCATGAGCAACACGCCGGAGATGATACAGACCCCGCGCCACAGGGCAACAGGCGTTTCGGCGACTGCAACCTGCGCACTTACCGGCTGGCGCTCTCGTGCTCGGGCGAGTATGCACAGTTCCACGGCGGCACCGTCCCTTTGGTTCTGGGCGCTATGGTTACCACGATGAACCGGATCAATGGCGTTTATGAGCGGGAATTTGCCGTGCGCATGAACTTAATAGCCAACAACGATACCCTCATTTTTCTGGACGCCGCAACAGACCCCTTCACCAATAACGATGTAGGCGCCATGCTGGGCGAAAACCAAACCATCACAGACAGCCTGATCGGCACTGAAAACTACGACATCGGGCATGTGTTCGGCACTGGTGGCGGCGGCGTGGCGGGCTACGGCGTCGTATGCAATCCCGGTGCCAAAGCCATTGGCGTAACCGGCGGCGGCGCTCCGGTAGGCGACCCTTTCGATATAGATTATGTAGCCCACGAAATCGGGCACCAGTTTGCCGGCAGCCATACGTTCAGAGGCTGCGGCAACAACAATGAAAACGACCCCACCGCACTGGAACCCGGCAGTGGCTCTACCATCATGGCGTATGCCGGGATTTGCGGCGACAATGTGCAATCCAACTCCAACGATTATTTTCACGGGTACAACCTGGAAGAAATGTCGAATTTCATTGCTTTCGGTGGCGGCAATACCTGCGGCCAACAAACGCCACTCGACAACGTGCCGCCGGAAGTAAGCAATAGCGGCCAAGGCTATGTGATCCCATTGGGTACGCCGTTTTTCCTGACTGCCGAAGCCACGGATCCTGACGGCGACCCCCTAACCTATTGCTGGGAGCAGTTCGACGACGAGCTAAGCCCCCAGCCGCCGCAACCCAACAATGCAGGCGGCCCCAATTTCAGAACCATCTTGCCCTCGCCAAGTCCTACGCGCTATTTTCCGGCTTTAACGGCTTTGATCAACGATGGGCCTTTTACCTGGGAGGTGCTGCCCACCGTGGCGCGCGACATGAATTTCCGCGTTTCGGTACGCGACAATGCTCCCGGCGGCGGCTGTACCGGCTACGCCAGTGTTGCCGTCACCGTCAGCGATGCAGCAGGTCCTTTTGTCGTGACGACTCCTGATGCGCCCGGCATTCGCTGGACCGCGGGCGGGCAGGAAATGGTGAATTGGAATGTAGCCAACACCCACCTGGCACCGGTGAGTTGCTCCGAAGTAGACATTCTGCTTTCCACCGACGGGGGGCTTTCCTACCCTGTTTTGCTGGCCGCCGGGGTAGCCAACAATGGTTTTTATCCGGTGGACGTACCCGACCTCAATACCTCCACGGCCAGGGTGATGGTGGTTTGTGCCGGGAACATTTTCTTCGATATTTCCAACAACAACTTCATCATTGAGGCACCCGAGCCGGGCTTTGTGCTGCATACCGAACCCAACGCAGTCAGTACCTGCGGATTGGACGTGCTGAGCATTGCGCTGAACGTGGATACAACGGGCGGATTTGAGGGGTTGGTCGGACTGGAGGTTGCCGGTTTGCCGGAAGGCGCCGGAGCTGCTTTTGATCAGGATACCATCGGCGCCGGAGGACAGGTCACGCTCACCATCAGCGGATTAGCGGCTGTTGCACCCGGACTTTACACCCTTGTCATGACCGGGACCGGCAACGGAGGCAGCCAGTCGGCTTCTTTTGTGCTCCACACCACCCCGGCCCTGCCTGATCCTGTGCTTCTGGCAGCGCCTGTAAACGGTGCCTTTAATGCCCAACTGAATCCCCTGCTGGCCTGGAGCGAGCTGCCCCGGGCCGAGACCTACACCTTACAGGTAGCCGACAACCCGGACTTTATGCCGGTGTTGTTCCAACAATCGGGGCTAAACACCAACCAATACCAGCTGCCGGTTAATTTGCCGGACGGAGGCACGTTCTACTGGAGGGTTCAGGCCCGCAACGCTTGCGGAGAAGGTGCATTTAGCCCTGTGTACCAATTCACGACTACAGCCGTGACCTGTACGACCTTAGCAAGTACCGATCTGCCCTTAGCCATTACCCCCAGTGATACCGTAACGGTACTGGCTACTGTCACTTTCCCTGTTCCGGGCATCGTGACGGATGTGAACCTGCCCGTGCTGAAAGGCACGCACGACTGGATCAACGACCTTCAGTTTTCGCTCATCAGTCCTTCAGGCGACACGTCACTGGTACTGGGGCCAGTTTGTTGGGATGAAGACCACTTCGACATCCGCTTCGACGACCAGTCAACAGCCACGTATAACACGATTCCCTGTCCGCCTACGGATGGCGGCGTCTATCAGCCCCGTTCGCCGCTGTCGGTCTTCAACGGGATCGACCCGGAGGGGATCTGGACATTGCGCGTTTTTGATTCCTGGCCAGCCGATGGTGGCGAACTGACCGACTGGTCTTTGGAGGTATGCTACCTGCCGCCGCCTAATGCCGGCTGCTCGCTGAGCGCCGCCGCCTCTTTGACGGCGACCAGTTGCACGCCCTGCGCTACCGACCTTGCCCTGGCCGTAACGGGCGCAGCGGGCCAGACGGCCTACCTTTGGAGCGACGGCTCACGGG
>JABWAJ010000069.1 GCA_013361075.1 Saprospiraceae bacterium
GACGGCAAAAAAATCATCGAATACCGCAAAGCCATGTCGCTGGAGCAGCAGCCAAAGCGTATGGTGGTGGTTGGTGCCGGCGCCATTGGGGTAGAGTTCGCCTATTTCTACCACGCCATTGGTACGGAAGTGACCGTGGTGGAGTTTTTAGAGCAGGGCTTAGTGCCCCGGGAAGATGCTGAAATCTCAAAAGAACTGACCAAAATCTATCAAAAAAGCGGCATTCGCGTGCTGGGCAATACGGCGGTAGAAACCGTGGATACTTCCGGGGCAGGGTGCAAAGTTACGGTCAAGAACCGCAAAGACGGCGCCACTGAGGTCATCGAATGCGATGTTGTGCTTTCCGCAGCGGGCGTGACGCCAAATACGGAAAACATCGGCCTGGAAGCCTTAGGCATTGAGACCGACCGCGGCATCATCAAGGTAGATCCATTCTATCGCACCAATGTAGCAGGTATTTATGCCATCGGCGACGTGGTGCCCGGCCCGGCCCTGGCGCACGTAGCAAGCGCAGAAGGCATCATCTGCGTGGAAAATATTGCAGGCCATCATCCTCAGCCCTTAGACTACAACAACATTCCCGGCTGTACGTATTGCAGCCCGGAAATAGCCTCCGTTGGCTACACCGAACAAGGGGCAAAAGACGCCGGCTATGAAATCAAAGTGGGCAAATTTCCGTTCTCTGCTTCCGGCAAAGCCAGCGCGGCGGGCGCAAAAACGGGTTTTGTGAAGCTGATTTTCGATGCAAAATACGGCGAATTCCTTGGCGCACACATGATCGGTATGAATGTAACGGAAATGATTGCTGAAGTCGTCGTGGCCCGCAAATTGGAAACAACCGGGCATGAGATCATCAAATCTGTACACCCGCACCCAACGATGAGCGAAGCCATCATGGAAGCGGCTGCGGCTGCGTATGGGGAAGTGATCCATATTTAAGTTGGCAGTTTTTCAGTTGGCAGTTGGCAGGGGTGTTTGGGAATGGTTGTAGGTAGTACTATTTGAGGGAGTTGGCAGTTTTTCAGTTGGCAGTTGGCAGGAGTGTTTGGGAATGGTTGTAGGTAGTACTCTCGTCAACAGTAGCGCAGGAAGCTCAATCGTGAATTACGAACACATTAAACCCGTAAACACCTGCCAACTGCTCACTGAAAAACTGCAACCTGATCACGACAACTTCCGCCTTAAATTCTCAAAAATCCACTCAATAAACCGTTTTTCTTCGGTAATGATCTCTGCCTTGCCGAGCATCTCCTGAACGGGTTCCAGGGTGAGTCCGGTACTGGTTTTTAAGCCTTTCGGAAACTCAATAACGATGGGAATTTTGCCGTTACTGGCCACTTTGCCTTTGGAGGCCACCGTGCCAGTTACCGCCCCAAACTCGGGAAAAGGATAGCTGTTGAATTTGACAATGACTTTCTGGCCCACCTGTACCTTGCCCGACCCGTCAAAATCAAGGGCAATCCGGCCGATGATGTCTTTGGTATTCACCGGGTATACCGACATCAGTTCTTTTTCTTTGCTCACGTACTGGCCGGCGCCAATGTTTTCATCCATAAAGACCACAATGCCGTCGAGGGGGGATATGAGCAGATAGTTCTTTTTCCATTCTTCAATTTTGCCCTGGAGGCGGTTGAAACTTTCTTTGAGTTCGTTAGAGGCAGTCGATTTGCCTTCGCGCGAACCGCGCTGCACACCGTTGATTTCGTCGCGCATGATTTCTATTTCAAACTGCTTGTTTTTGATCGACGATTCCAACGACTGGATGTCGCGCTCTACCCGGGAATAAGCCGTTTGCACGTCGCGAACCTGGTCGAGGGTAGCAAACTTGCCGCTGTAAAGGTTTTGCATGCGTTCGTACCGCTCTTTGGCGATCACCAGGTCTTTTTCCATGCTTGCTTTCTGGCGCTTTTCGCTTTCGATGATGGCGCGTGCTTTTTCGATGCGCCGGCGCAACTGGCTGACACTCTGGTTGTCGTAGCGGCCGGTAGCTTCTGAGCGCAGGGCTTCCTGTTTTTTGACAAAATCAAAAAAAGCTTCCTGCAGGCTTTCGTCCAGAATGAGGTCGCCGGGCAGTTCGAGTGCCGAAAGCGTTTCGTCATCGAGCTGCCTGACGCGGATCAGCATGTTTTCGAGGGTTTGAACGTCTTCGTGTTTGGCCCGGTTGCGCAATACAAGTAGCGACTGGTCTTTTTGTACGGTGTCTTCATTGACCACCAGCACTTCTTCAATGAACCCAGCTTGTTCTGCAACTAATTTCCGGGGCGGTTCGGCTGTGGTAACCCGGATTTTTCCGTCAATGGTGTCGGGGTATTTAAGCAGGTAGCCGGTCCAGCCCAGGACGACAAAAGCGACCAGGGCCAGGGTAGAACCCCATCGGGTGAGCCATCCGGGAGGAGTGCCCAGAATTTCCTGAACTTCTTCGCTCCGGATGCTGATGTCTTCTTGAGATTGAGTCATAGTGGATTGGTTTTCAGGCACCCAATTCGAGCTGGTTGCGCACTAACTGGTAATAGGCGCCTCTGACATAGGTCAGTTCTTCGTGTGTTCCGCGTTCAACAATTTCGCCGCCTTCCACCACAATGATGTTGTCGGCATTCATCACCGTACTCAGGCGGTGCGCCACCAAAATGACGGTTTTATTCCGGAAAAAATCGTGCAGGTTTTCCATCACGATCATTTCATTGAAGGCGTCTAATGCAGCCGTGGCTTCGTCAAAAAAGATAAATTCCGGATCTTTATAAATGGCGCGGGCAATCAGCAAGCGTTGCTTCTGCCCCTGGCTCAGGCCCATACCTTCTGAACCGATACGTGTATTGTAGCCCATTGGCAGGGCTTCTATAAAGGATTGAATGTTGGCGATTTTTACGGCGCGCAGCAGCTTTTGGGTATTTACCGATTCTTCGCCAAGCGCAATGTTGCGGGCGATGGTATCATTGAAGACGTAACCCTCCTGCATCACAATGCCGCATTTGCTGCGCCAGAGGCGGCTGTGGATGTTGCTCAGGTTGATGTCACCAAGGTAAACGGTCCCATCGGTAGGTTTGTAAAAACCGAGCAACAATTTCAGGATGGTGGATTTTCCGCTTCCGCTGGAGCCAACAATGGCCGTGATTTTCCCTTTCGGAATTTCAAGGTCAATGTTTTTCAGCACCATGGGCGAATGCGGGCCGTTGTAATGAAAATTCACATCCTCCATGATGAGATTTCCCGTTTCCGGCAGGATGGTAATTTTATTGGAAATGTCTTCTTCGTCGTCTTTTGCATGGATTTCGCTCATGCGTTCCAGGCTGATTTTTGCTTCCTGCAAGGCGCGTGCAAAATCAATGAACTGGTGAACCGCTGCATTCAGCTGGCCAATGATGTACTGGATGGCCACCAGCATGCCCAGCGACATCTCGCCTACTACCACATAGCTGGCTGCAAAATAAATGATCAGCAGGTTTTTGCCTTCATTGATAAAAATGGATCCCGAACGTTGCAACTGATCCACGCCCAGCGAATTCAGGCTTATGCGGAACAATTTCGACTGAGTGCGTTCCCACGACCAGCGTTTTTGCTTTTCCGCATTGTACATCTTGATTTCCTGCATCCCGTTGATGAGCTCAAACAGGTTGGTCTGGTGCTCGGCGGCGCCCGTAAAACGCTTGTAGTCCAATTCCCGGCGCTTTATCTGGAAATAAACCACCCAGGCAAAGTTGAGGATGGAGCCGGCCATAAAAATCCCGAAAATAGCCGTATCCCAGGCCAGCAGCACTAAGGAAAAGATGATAAAATTGAAAAATGAAAAGAAAGACATCAGCGTCGTTGTCGTCAGAAAGCGCTGGATGCGCTCGTTGTCGGCGATGCGCTGCATCAGGTCGCCGGAAAGTTTGGCGTCGAAAAAGCTGATGGGAAGTTTCGTCAGTTTGATGAGAAAGTCAGAAATCAGGCTGATGTTTACCCGGGCACCCACATGCAGCAAAATCCAGCTGCGGAAAAACTCTACCCCCATATTGGTGACAAAGAGCACCAATTGTGCCACGATGATCAGGGCAATAAAGCCGGGTTGCACTTTGTTGATCCCAACATCAATCAGGGCTTTGATGAGGAAGGGAAAGATAAACTGCAGGACAATGCCCAGGATGAGGCCTACCAGCAACTGGAGCAGCAGCGCCTGGTATTTTTTAAAATAAGAAAGGACGTACCGGAGGCTGGATTTGTCTGTTTTTTCGCCGTCGTGTTTGAAAAATTCCGGCGTTGTTTCCAACAACAGGAGAACACCAAGCTTTTCTTCCCCGTTTTCGGCGGGTTCGGTCCAGCTTTCTTCAAAAGCTTCTTTGGTTAGTTTGAATTTTCCTGCAGCCGGGTCTGCAATCCAGACATGGGTTTTGCTGGCTTTGTAAACCACAACAAAATGCCCCTCTTTCCAATGGGCAATGCAGGGCAGGGGAATGTCTTCCGAAAGGCGGTCGAAAGTCGTTTTGATGGCCAGTGATTGCAGGCCGATGTGCTCGGCAGCGTCGCTGATGCCCAGCAGGGAAACCCCTTGCTTGTCAATATAAGTCAGCTCGCGCAGGTAGTCCAGAGAATAGTAGCGCCCGAAGTGCCTGGCAACCATGCGCAGGCAGGTGGCACCACAATCCATGGCTTCCAACTGTTGGTAAAAAGGAAATCCTCCGGGAACTGGCATATATTTTACTGCTGTCTAAAGCATTGCTTCCAATTAAACTGTGCAATACTCAATACAAAAATAAGCATGAAAGTTAAGGGTTTACGCATGTTTGTTACGCTATTTCAAAAAAAAGTCACTGAAGCGGACTACCGGATGGATGTTGAGGGTTGTAGAACCGGGGATTAATCTCTATTTTTCGCCGCCTGTAGAAATGGTCTCAACCGCAATGCACAACAATTTCATCTCCGTCGTCAGTGTTTTGAACAGCCCCGCGCAGCTGCCCGATCTGCCTGAATTCCTCCGGAATGTTCATGGCGTACTGAGCCGGAATTTTGCCGATTTTGAGATTGTTTTGGTCAATAATGCCCTGGAAATGCCGCCTGATGTAAAAATAGAACCGCTGGACGCCGACCTCAAACGGCACATTTATCTGCTCAATTTATCGCGCCGCACCAATAAAAATCATGCGGTGGTAGCCGGACTCGATCGCTCCAACGGCGATTATACGGTGATTCTGGAAACGGAGTTTTACCACGACCCGGATGTCATTACTGCGCTGTTTGAAAAATCACAAAAAGGATTCGATATCGTTTATCTGCGGGCCAAAACACGGCACGTGCGGCTGCGCTTTCGGTTGTTGTACAAACTGTTCTACTACATCCTCAAGCGTTATTCCGCACTTCAGATTGACGACATGGCACACAATACCCGCATCATTTCCCGCCGTGCCCTGAATTCTTTGTTGCGCTTGCGCGAAAATCTGCGCTTTATGAAGCCAATTTATGCCATTGTAGGCTACCGGACGGCACATGTGGATACGCAGGTGCCGTTGCACGAAGAAGCGGAAGGGTTTTCCGAGCGTTTTCGCACGTCATTGATGGCGATCACGTCCTACACGACTTTTTTAAGAACCCTTTTGTTGTGGATTTTTCTTTTTTCTTTGGTTTTTCTGATCGGTGTGGTGGTCAATGCCCTCAAGGTGAAATTTTCAGGCATGGACCTTTTCGGAAACCTGAGTGAAGCAACTTCGGGCTGGACTTTTCTGGTGATCCTGATTTCGGTATTTTTTGCCATTACCTGCCTCAACCTCTACATCATGTCGATCTATTTGTCCAATATCTACAATGAAATCAAACAGCGCCCGCTGTACATCATTGAGTCGGTGAAAAGGTTCTAGCTCCTTTGCTATGGTGGGTTAAAAATGGTTTCTCCTTTGTTTGTTTGATGGTTGATCGTTTTGACTCCGCTCAACAAACAACCAACAACGAACAACACTCAACAAACAACGAACAACAAACAACAAACAACACTCAACGCTCAACGCTCAACGCTCAACACTCACCACTCCCTCCATCCAGTCTGTCATCCTGCTCAATACATCAGCTTTCTCCGGCTCGTTGTGGATTTCGTGGTAGAATTTTTCCCATAAGTGCCAGGTAACGTCACCTGGAACGCGTTGTGCAAAGGCAGCGCTGGCTTTGGGCGATGTAATGTTATCGGCACCACCGTGCATGAGCAGCAGGGGGAGCGGAAATTGACCGGTATAGGCATCAAGCCATGCCGCTGTTTCCATCATTCCTGTTGCCGCGGCAACACTGATGTAATCGTGCACCAGCGGGTCTTTTTCATAAGCTTCTACGACGGCTTTGTCCCGGGAAAGATCGGATGTTTTTAAGTGGTTGCGCTGCACAAATGCCGGAACGATGTGACGCAGCATTTTGGCAATAGCCACCAGTATTGCAGGCGGCTGAAAGGCAAGCTGTATCCAGGGCCCTGTCGAAATGACTCCGGCAATTTCAGGATGCCGCTTTAAGGTATAAGCAAGCACGAGGTTGCCGCCCATGCTATGACCGTATAAAAACACAGGAAGATCCGGATAAACGGATTTGGCTTCAGCAACCAGGTGCCCGATCTCATCCAGAAATACCTCCGGATTGGGAGCATGCCCGCGCTTTCCCCCCGATTGCCCATGTCCGCGCCGGTCGTATGCCATCATGGCAAAGCCGCGTGCATTAAAATAAGCTGCTACGTGGTCATAGCGCCTGCAGTGTTCCCCCAGGCCGTGAACCAGAGCGACCACGGCTTTGGGTTTTGGACAGGGATGGTTGATTGCATATATGGAAAGGCCATCCGGCGTTGTCCATTGAAATTCAGAAGCAGTCATGCTGGTATAACTTGGTTGTTGCCGTCAGGTTAAAATTTGCGCTTTCCCATTTCAAACTGCACAATGCGCAAGCCAGGATAAAGCTTGGCTAAGTAAACATCCGTGAATTCTACAGCTGCTTCTTCAGAGGGGAAGTCACCAACCAGATAAGCATAAACCCCTTCCGATAGCTGCTCAACAGCGATGCTGCCGTGGCGCGTAAAAATCAGGTGGTCAGGGGGGAGTGGTGTTTCTGCCAGCAGAATCTGCACGCGAAAGCCAGAGTAGTCTTCTGCAACAGCCGGAATTACCCGCTGTCCGATCCGGGTGACCTCAGATTCGTAAAAAATCGGGGTTTCCGGTTCTTCTTCTCCTTCCTGAAAAATGCCCCGCTCGCTCAGGTCGCTATATTCTTTGGGGACAATCCCGTCTTTTCCCGCCTGAACGCTTTTGCTTTTGAAATACGGACGGTCAAATTCTTCGGCATTTGATCCATACCACTCCTTGGGAATGGTATCGGATATGCCTTGCCGGACGGGTGCAAAATCGGGAAAGCTGCGTCCGGTAACTTGTTGAGAAAAACCAACAAGGAGGATCAGTACGATCAGCAGCACAGAATCTTTGGCAATTACTTTGGTGGCCATGAGCAATTTGTTTTAATTCGCTGTCTCAAATGTAGATTAATACCCGTAAAAATACATGAGTTTACGCATTGTTTTCATGGGAACACCCGAGTTTGCGGTTCCTTCCCTCGACATTTTGGTCCAAAACGGCTACGACATTGCAGCGGTATTGACTGCTCCCGACAAACCCGGAGGGCGTGGCAAACAATTGATGCAGTCGGCAGTAAAGCAATATGCACTTGCCAAAAATTTGCCCGTTTTGCAGCCTGTTAACCTGAAATCCCCGGATTTTTTGAGCGAACTCAAAAGCCTTGACGCTGATTTACAGGTCGTCGTCGCTTTCCGGATGTTGCCTGAAGCCGTTTGGGCCATGCCTCCTAAAGGAACGTTTAACCTGCATGGTTCATTGCTTCCGCAATACCGCGGCGCAGCACCAATTAATTGGGCGGTGATCAACGGAGAGCAGGAAACCGGGCTGACTACTTTTTTTCTGACCCGCGAAATTGACACCGGTGATGTTCTGTTTCAGGAAAAAATTGACATCGGAGAAAACGAAACAGCCGGCGAACTACACGACCGGATGATGACTGCGGGAGCACAACTGGTGCTTAAAAGCGTCAGAGCTATTGAATCGGGGGCCTTTAAACTGGCCGTTCAGGACGATCGTTTTGCTTCCCATGCGCCGAAAATTTTTCACGAAACCTGTGAAATCAATTTTAACCAAAGCCCTGCGGCCGTCCACAATTTTGTTCGCGGACTCAGCCCCTATCCGGCTGCCTGGACATCCCTGCAGGGAAAAAACATAAAAGTGCTGCGAACGCTGAAAGGAGCCGGGGAAACCAGATTGCCACCGGGTACTTTTTATGCAGAAGGGAAAAAAAACCTTCGCATTGCAGTGGCCGGGGGCTTTGTAGAAGTACTTGAAATTCAGCCGGAAGGCGGGAAAAGAATGGATGCTGCAAGCTTTTTGAATGGATACAGGTCATGGATGGGTTGAACATGAAAATCATCCTTGCCGTCACCAACGACCTCGCCTACGACCAGCGCATGATGCGCATTTGCAGCAGCCTGGCCCATGCAAACCACGAGGTGGAACTGGTAGGGCGGTTGAAAAAAGACTCACCGCCATTGCCTGAAATGCCTTACCGGCAAACCCGGCTTCCCTGCTATTTCGAAAAAGGAAAACTGTTTTACGCAGAATTCAACTTAAGGTTGTTGTTCTGGCTGCTGTTCCGGCGTTTCGATGCACTTTGTGCAATTGACCTCGACACCATTCTGCCTTGTTTGTGGGCAAGCCGCTGGCACCAAAAGCCCTGTATTTACGATGCCCACGAGTACTTTACAGAGGTGCCGGAGGTGACGCGCCGTCCCGCCATCCGGCGCATCTGGGAAGGGGTGGCGCGCTATGCCATCCCACGCATGAGCAAGTGCTATACCGTGGGCGATGGTTTGGCCGCTATCCTGTCAGCGCGCTATGGCGTACCTTTCACCAGCATCCGGAACGTGCCCTTTTCCCGGCAAGGGGATTCAAGCCGTACTTTTTCGGAACAGGCTGCCGGCAGACCTGAAAAAATCATCCTTTACCAGGGGGCTCTCAATGAAGGCCGGGGACTTGAAGCAGCCATAGATGCCATGCAGGAAATTGAAGGTGCGGTGTTGTGGCTGGCTGGCGAAGGCGATCTTTCATTGCCCTTACGGGAAAAAGTAAAGGAATTGGGCCTGGCACAAAAGGTTTGGTTTCTCGGATTTGTGATGCCCAAAGAACTCCCCGAAGTCACAGCCCAAGCCTGTATTGGCCTGAATTTGCTGGAAAACAAAGGGTTGAGCTATTATTATTCTCTGGCCAACAAAGCATTTGATTACATCCAGGCCGGACTGCCTTCCATCCATATGGATTTTCCGGAATACCGCAAACTAAACGAAGAATGGCAGGTTTTTGAGCTGGTTGCCGACCTCGAACCCACTACCATCTGTGAGGCTATCCGGAAATTGCTAAAGGATGAAGTCCATTACCAAAAATTGCAGGAAAATTGCCGGACCGCGGCCCTGTCATTGAATTGGGAACAGGAAGAACAGAAGCTACTGGCGGTTTACGAGTTTATCTTCCCACAGCAACAATCCTAATTTATACGCATCCAGGGCATAAAGCAATGGCCTGCGGGATCTCAGGCTGGCCAACAGAATGCCCTGAAAGTCGTGCAGGACGTACAGCAAAAAACCAGCAAGCCGCAACCGTTTTACTGCCTTGAAAACACGCAGCAAACGCGTATCTAAATCCGGGTATTCACAACTTAGCCGGTGAAGGTTCCGAACGGCGACAGCCGCTTTTTTAAGAAAAGTATTGTTGCTTTCTAATCCAATGTGTTCCAATGGGTTGTCAATGTGGATGACAGGTATCCTGCGAAGGCCTAATTCCCGCCCAAACAAAGTGTCTTCGTGCCCGTATTCCAGAATGCTTTCTTCAAAACGAATGGATTGAAACAGCGCTTTAGGTACCACAAAATTGTTGGTCATAAACCCATGCCACGGGTGTTGGCGGCGAATGGCTGCAGGAATTTGTTCGCGGTTGGTACCGTACAACCAGTGCAGGTAAAGATCCGGCTCCTGTGGCGGGGTAGGAGAGTAGCACCGGCCCCCGCAAAGCAGCTGGTCGGGGGCCAGGTGGTCAAGGTACCGGCGAATGAAATCCTCCCGAACCACCCTCGAATCGTTGTCCATAAAAAGGAGGTAGTCGTACCGGGCAGCGTTTGCCAACGCATTCCGAATGGCCGAGCGTCCGATGTTTTGAGGCAATTCTTCGTACCGCACCCGGTCCAGTGCACTTACCGCGCGGTTGATCTGCCTTATGCTGTCTCCGGAGCCATCATCGAAACAAACGATTTCAAAATTCACGCCTGTTGTAAGACATTGACGATGCAGGGTTTCCACCAATTCATTGACATCGGATTCATAAACAGGGATCAGAATGGAAAGCATGCTGTATTTTTGTGCTCAACTGAAAATAAAAATACTTTCATTTAAAACTGAAAGTTTAGAAATTTGTTCTACTTTCACGATTCTCACAAACATACAACAATGGCAACAATCCATTCCATAGATACGATACTCGCCGACAAATTGCTGGCGCCCGAACTCAGGCAAATCGCTGAAAAAGTGGCCAACGGCGAACGCATCACCGAAGCAGAAGGTTTATTGCTGTACGAAAAGGGGGAAATGGGATACCTCGGCGTTCTGGCCAACCATATTCGCGAACGCAAACACGGCGACAAAACCTATTTTAACCGGAATTTCCACATTGAACCTACCAATATTTGCATTTATACCTGCGCTTTTTGTTCGTATTCCCGGCTGATCAAGCAACGTTCGGAAGGTTGGGAGTATACCCTGGACCAGATCATGGACATTGTCCGGCAGTACGATAACGAGCCGGTAACCGAAGTACACATTGTAGGTGGGGTTTTGCCGCAATACGATGTGGCTTTTTATGCTGAACTTTTCCGGCAGATCAAAGCGCACCGTCCGGAGCTGCACGTCAAAGCCCTGACCCCTGTTGAATACCACTATATTTTCAAAAAAGCAAAAATCAGCTACGAAGAAGGACTCCGCATCATGAAAGAAGCAGGGCTGGATTCCATGCCTGGCGGCGGGGCAGAGCTGTTCCATCCGGAAATCCGGGAAAAAATTGCCGGCGACAAGTGTACCGGCCTGCAATGGTTGGACATGCACCGCATCTGGCATCAAATGGGTGGCCTTTCCAACGCTACCATGCTCTACGGCCATATTGAAACTTTTGCTCATCGGGTGCACCATATGGAAGAATTGCGAAAACTTCAGGATGAAACCGGCGGCTTTCAAACCTTTATTCCGTTGAAATTCAGGAACAAAGACAATCAAATGTCACATGTGCCGGAAAGTTCGGTGATCGAGGACCTCCGCAATTACGCCATTGGCCGCATTTATTTAGACAATTTCGACCACATCAAAGCTTACTGGCCGATGATCAGCCGCAATGTTGCCCAGTTGTCGCTTTCTTTTGGCGTGGATGACATTGACGGCACTATTGACGATACCACCAAAATTTATTCCATGGCTGGTTCTGAAGAACAAAATCCTGCCATGAGCACCAAAGACTTAGTGAAACTGATCCGCGCGGTGGGCCGCAAACCGATCGAACGGGACACCCTGTATAAGGTTGTGTATGATTTTACCGATCACATTTTTGAAGAAGACGAAGTCTTTCGGGGCTATGTGTCGCTTCCCATTGTAACTGCGAATTAACTACCATGAGCAAAACACTGCACATCATCCGGCACGGAGAAACAGATTACAATAAAAACCACATCGTGCAGGGCAGAGGCGTCAACCCTGGCCTCAATGACAAAGGAAAACGTCAGGGACTTGCCTTTTTTGAGGTTTACCGGGACGTTCCATTTGAAGTGGTGCTGACCTCCACCCTCCGGCGCACCCATGAAACCATCCAGCCTTTTGTAGCGTCAGGCCTTCCCTGGGAGATCATGCCGGAAATAGATGAGTTATCGTGGGGCATTCAGGAAGGCAAGCGCGCTACACCGGAGTTGAAAAAGAATTTCTTCCACATTACCGGAGAGTGGCAGCGTGGCAATTTTGAAGCCCGGACAGAAGCAGGAGAAAGTGCTTCTGAGTTGGCCGAACGCATCAGGCGCTTTGTGAAACACCTGCACAGTCGGCCTGAAAAGCACTTGCTGGTTTGTACCCATGGTCGGGCGCTGCGCGGTCTGATTTGTGAACTCAAAGGGGAGTCGTTTACAGAAATGGAACGCTACACGAGCTACAATACAGCGCTTTGGAAAGCGCATTTGCATGGAGAATCCTGGGTCTTTGAATTTGAAAACGACATCAGTCATCTGGTTTTGCCGGAACTGGCGCCACATAAATAAAACGCATGCCTGCAATCAAAATCACGGCAGTCAGTTATCTGAATACCAAGCCTTTGCTTTATGGTTTGCTGAAAAGCGACCTGGCAGGAAGTATTGATCTTCAATTGGACATTCCTTCTGTTTGTGCGCAAAAACTACTTTCCGGCGAGGCAGATCTCGGATTGGTTCCGGTGGCTGTATTGCCCGAACTTGTTTCTCCCCGCATTGTTTCCGATTATTGCATTGGCGCAGAAGGCGTTGTCCGGACCGTTTGCATTTTCAGCGAACGCCCGCTGGAACAAGTGGAGCGGCTCTATCTCGACTTCCACTCCCGGACTTCGGTAGAGCTGACAAAAATCCTGCTTTCAGAATACTGGTTTCTCCAGCCCGAGCTGTTACCGGCCCACGAAGGGTACGAAGCCCGCCTCGGGGGCACAACTGCCGGCCTGGTAATCGGTGACCGGGCCATTGGCCTGGAGCAAAAGTTTCCATACGTTTACGACCTCGGCGAAGCCTGGAAAAACCTGACCGGATTGCCGTTTGTATTCGCAGCCTGGGTGAGCACCCGGCCTTTGGATCCTGGTTTTCTGGAGCGTTTTAACCTGGCGCTGCACGCCGGCATTCACGACATCCCTCAATTGAAATACCTGCTGGCTTCTCCTCATCCGGACTTTAGTGTGGAAGACTATTTTTTGCACAACATCAGTTATCATTTAGATGCCCCCAAAAAACACGCACTATCGCTTTTTCTGGAAAAAATGCGCGTTCGCGTAGAGCCTTCCCTGCGGCAAAGTTTAGAGGTGTCGTGCTGAGGACTTTTGGAGGATATAAGGAATGGGTTAACCACAACTTTTCAGAAGGCCTTCTGTTTTTCATACAAAATGCCAGCAATGAAGTTCGCGTTGTTTTTGATGCCGGGAATGTTGTTGTTGTTTGGCCACCATAACAATAAAACAAAGGATACGATGTCCGAAAATCTGGAATTGGCCACCCTGGGTGGCGGGTGCTTCTGGTGCGTAGAAGCCATTTATCAGGACCTTAGAGGAGTTTATTCGGTTTTGCCGGGCTATTCCGGGGGCACAGCAGAAACGGCTGATTACAAAAGCGTTTGCTCGGGCACAACCGACCACGCGGAAGTTATTCAAATAAAATTTGACCCTCTGGTCATCAGTTTTGCCGAAATTCTGGAAATTTTCTGGAGCACTCACAATCCAACAACGCCCAATCGCCAGGGCAATGATGTGGGGCCGCAGTACCGATCCGTAATTTTTTACCACAGCGAAGCCCAGCGCGCCATTGCAGAGCAATCCGCCAAAGAAGTGGCACCAACCTTCTGGAGCGATAAAATTGTCACTGAAGTAGTGCCTTTCGAAGCGTTTTATGAAGCGGAAAATTACCACCAGAACTACTACAAAAGCGTGGGCAACCGCAATCCATACTGCACGGTCATCATTACGCCCAAAGTAGAAAAATTCAGGAAGGCGTATAAGGACAAACTGAAGTTCTAATCAACACCTCAGTATGGAAGATGCAGATCGCAGCTACCAGCAAAGAAAAAAACGGATGCACCCGAAACCTTGCAGAGGCAACAATCATGGCGATGAGGGCAATCAGAATGAGGAGCAGAGTGGATGCCATACTGTAATTTTTTTGTTAGGTAGCAGGAATGATTTGGCCGGGCTTGTTTTCCGCGCTGAAAAAATAGCATATTTGAGAACCATTATCAAATATCCACAGGAAAACCGGGCTTGCATTGAACCTCAGACTGCCTTATGGCGTTGCATAGTAGCTTTGGAAATCGTAAAAACCTGTGATATTGACAGGAAGTCTTCGCACTCAAAATTTGAAAATTCGCGAAGAAACGTAAATTTGCATCACTTCAAACTCGCGCAATATGACTGAAACGATGAATATGGTGTCCACAACCCCCGTTACTTTGACGGAAGGCGCCTTGAAACAGCTGAAAAGACTGCGCAGCGAAATGAACGTACCCGAAGATCACGGACTTCGTGTTGGCGTTAAAGCCGGCGGATGTTCCGGGTTTTCTTACGAATTGGGCTTTGACCTGCGCAAAGAACAGGATGAAGTCTATGAAATAAGCGGCATGACCGTGCTCATGCAAAAAGAGCATGGACTCTATCTGCTGGGTATGGAAATTGACTGGGTCGAAGGCCTCGATAACCGGGGATTCACTTTCAGCAATCCCAACGCAAAAGATACCTGCGGCTGCGGAACTTCTTTTTCTGCCTGAGGCTTTACCTGTTTTTAGGTTTAAGTTTATTTTTAGTCCTACCAATAACACCACACATCCTATGGGTGTGCTGCTAACTTATTTTCCTTTTTTGATTCGACACAGCAAAACAACGCCAGTGAACAACGGCTGTTTTTCCTGACCATCCACCAATCAGGTTTAACCAAATTACACTCAAATCGTAACAAAACACAGGTTTGCGACACTGCAAGCCATTGGTTGCCTTTGTTTTAGCGAAAAAAACAACGAGATGGAGTGTAAGAATGCAGGTTTGTATCACCCTTCCTATGAACGGGATGCATGCGGAATAGGTTTTGTGGCCAACATTAAGGGACGCAAGTCGCACCAGATCCTGTCGGATGCCTTGACGATCCTCGAGAACATGGAGCACCGGGGAGCCTGCGGCTGTGAAAGCAATACGGGGGATGGTGCCGGGCTTATGGTGCAAATGCCTCATGAGTTTTTTTTCGATGAGTGTGTAAAACTGGGCCTTCACCTGCCAGCTTATGGTCGGTACGGAGTTGGGGTGCTTTTTTTTCCCAAAGACATTGCCCTTCGGGAAGCAGGCCGGGAAATTTTCAACCGTTCTGCGGAAAAATTAGGCCTGGAGGTCCTGGCTTATCGCAAAGTGCCGGTCAACCCCCAGGGAATCGGACCAACAGCGTTGTCGGTCGAACCGGAAATGGAACAGGTTTTTATTGCCTGCCCGGATCAGTTGCGGGATTCAGAGGCATTTGAACGGAAACTTTTCGTCCTCCGGAATTACGCCAGCCATACCATCAACAATACCGTAAAGGAATCGCCCACCGGTTTTTACATTGCTTCCCTGTCTTACAAAACCGTTGTGTACAAAGGCCAGCTGACGAGCCACCAGCTGCGCGGGTATTTTCCGGATTTGAGCGACAAGCGCATGACCAGCGCTTTTGGGCTGATCCATTCCA
>JABWAJ010000070.1 GCA_013361075.1 Saprospiraceae bacterium
AAGGCTGTCTACTTCATTCTGGTAAACCGCCCAGGGGCCATAATCCCGGATCCAGATGCTGTTGGTATTGCGTTGCAGCACAATGACATTGTCTAAACTGATGTTTTCCATGGTCAGGCGGTTGGTTACGGCAGAAGGTGTCTGGGCCAGGACAATGACCTTCGTTTCTTCAACCGCATGACGGATAATTTCCACCAGAATGTCTTCGTATTCTTTCCAGGCAATGACGAGTGCCTGAATCTCTTCCCATTCCCCCATGGTGCGCACGGGGCCTGGGGGCGGATTCGGGACGAGTATTTTTTCAGGGCCTGCCGGCGGATAGCAGTATTCCCAAACGCGGCTTTCCTCTGATTTGGTCAGCTGGTTGGGTAAAGGTTCCTGAGCCATCAATCCACTCAGGGTAACAAAACAAAACAGGCAAATGGTGGCAACTATTTTCATATCACTTCTTTTTTAAGGAGGCCCTTAGCACCTTTAGTTCGGAAAGATAAAGATATTTATAATTTGGGAGTGGTATAGAGCGCTGTTGACGTCGTTTGAGTGTCAATTGCCGGACAATATTAAACCAATCCCTTACAGCTTCGTTTATCCATGTCTTCGTTTTCTGATAAATGTACTTCCTGATGCTCGATGTGCTCAAACAACATATTATTGATCGCCTTGGAAAGGACGCCCCTAATGTGGAAGAAGTGCTCCGACATTTCAAACCTGTTCGTGTACGCCGCAATACGATTTTGTTAAGGCATGGAGAAGTATGCAAGTATGTCTGGTTTATAGCTAAAGGGTGCGTACAGGTTTTTGTTTATGATGCAGAGGCCAACGAGATGACCCGGGATATTGTTTTGGAAAACAACTGGGTCTCGGAACTCATCAGCTTTGGCAACCGGCAACCGGCTACTGAAAATATCCGTACTGTGGAGCCTTGTGAGCTGCTCGCGATTGATCGGGAAGGGTTCCAAAAAATGATGGAAACGGTGCCGCAGTTTGAAATGGTCTACCGGCAAATTTTGGAAGCTTCTTATGCAAATTCGGTTTATCGCCTCAATACCTTCGTTTCAATGGACGCCCTTGACCGGGTGAAATGGCTCATGGAGTTCAAACCCCGGTTCCTCAACCGGCTCTCCAACAAATTAGTCGCTTCTTACCTCGGCATTTCGCAGGAAACCCTTAGCCGGTTAAAATCCAAACTCTGAAAACCTTGACATTTGTCAAAGCTGGCGGAGCACGAATGATGGATGTTTGCAGCATTATTCATCCTTCAAATCAATCGAAATGAGCGAGTATTTATTATTGTTCCGCAACATCAGCGGAAATGGCCATTACATTACCACTCCGCAAGACATGGCCGAAGACATGCCCGCGTGGCAACAATGGATTGGCAACATTGCCGGGCAGGGTAAATTGGTTGCTACCCAGCCCATTGAGTACAACGGCACAGTAGTCAATAACAGGGGCATCAGCGAAGGCCCGGACAAAGGAACCAATAACATCCTCGTCGCAGGCTACCTCCTTTGCAAAGCCGATTCGCTTGAAGAAGTCACTCTGTGGAGCAAAACCTGCCCGATCCTAAAATATGAACATGGCAGTGTAGAAATCCGCCCGATTATCCCATTTCCTAACTAACCCACTAACCGCGTTATGATCAACCAAATCACAAAAGTGGGGCGTTGGCTGTTCCCACTGTCTTTTTTGCTGTATGTAGGCTTACATTTTGGCAAACCTGATACCGGTGCTGATTTTGTCCCTGACTATTTCCCTTTTCCACTCTTCTGGAATTATTTTACCGGGATTTGCATCCTGGCATTTATTGTCAGCGCTGTGATCGGGAAGTATGATAAATTGGCGACTGTATTGATGGCACTCTATGTTTTGCTCACTACCCTGTTGATCCATCTTCCGCTTGCAGCGACGTCGGAAAATGACCTGCTCAATGTATTTCGGAACATCATGGTTATTGGGGCCTTGCTGGTTTACGCACAGTATGCCACGAAAGATAAGCGGGTAGTAGGGTGATTTCTTATGTAAGGTGCTTACTTTGTGATCGGATTACGGGCGAAAGGATTTCGGACGTTCGTAAAAAAAGAGGCCGGGTATGAGGAATGGGGTTGCGTAAAGAGGCAAGAGGCAAAAGACAAGGGGCAATTTTGTTTCGTAAAGTTTGATGTTTTCGTAAGCCAGCAGATTGATTTTACGGAATTATTTTATTTTACGAAATTATTGCCTTTTGCCCCTTGCTCTTTGCACCTTATTACACAACCCCAGATGATAAATGAAAAGTGTAAAGGCTGAAAATTTTCAGTCGCTCGAAAAAAATGATCATGAAAACCGTACTCCTCATTGACGACGAAGAAAAACTGAGAGGGCTTCTGGGCCGCATCATCCGCCTGGAGGGGTTTGAGGTGCTGGAAGTCGGAGACGGAAAGTCGGCTTTGAAAAGGCTGAAGCAAACAGAAGTGGACGTAGTGCTTTGCGATGTAAAACTGCCCGACGCCAATGGAGTAGAATTGGCCCGTGCCATCAAATCGGAATATCCCCTTATTGAAATCATCCTGCTGACGGCGTACGGCAACATTCCCGACGGCGTCCAGGCTATAAAAAACGGCGCGTTCGACTACCTCACCAAAGGCGACGACAACAACAGGATCATACCCTTGCTCTCCAGAGCCTTCGAAAAAGTAGCCCTCTCCAGACGGGTGCAGCAGTTGGAAAAACAGATCGGAGAAAAATACAATTTCCAAAACCTCATTGGCACTTCACGCGCCCTGCAGGCAGCCATAGATATGGCCAGGCGGGTTGCTGCAACCGATGCGACAGTGTTGCTCCTGGGAGAGACGGGGGTAGGAAAAGAAGTTTTTGCGCAGGCTATCCATCAGGAAGGCAACCGGGGAAACAAACCTTTTGTGGCAGTCAATTGCTCCGCTTTTAGCAAAGAACTGCTTGAAAGCGAATTGTTTGGGCACAAGGCCGGAGCCTTCACCGGGGCTATAAAAGATAAAAAAGGGCTTTTTGAAGAAGCCCATACCGGTACTATTTTTCTGGATGAAATTGGCGAAATGCCGATGGAGTTACAGGCGCGCATGTTGCGGGTACTCGAAACCGGGGAATTCATCAAAGTTGGCGATACAAAACCCACCAAATCCGATGCGCGCATCATTGCAGCCACCAACAAAGCCCTGCAACAGGAAGCAGAAGCCGGGCATTTCCGGCAAGACCTCTTTTACCGCCTGTCTGTTTTTCAGATCGAATTGCCCCCTTTGCGGGAACGCCTCGCCGACATAGAACCGCTGGCCATCCATTTCACACAGGTATTTGCTGCCAAAACCAACAAAAAGATCAAAGGGCTTTCCGGCGAGTTTTTGATGACGCTTCAGCAACACAACTGGCCCGGAAATATCCGTGAATTGAAAAACCTGATTGAACGCAGCGTCATCCTGACTGATGCTGATATGCTCGAAGCCGAAAGCCTGCCTTACGAAATTCGCCGCAGTGCCCAGCCTGCCGGCACCGGGAAGACTCTTTCGGCATTCGATCTCGCCAGTGCCGAAAAAATCCACATCCAAAAAGTACTCAATTACACCAACGGCAACAAAACCGAGGCCGCCCGCCTCCTCAACATCGCGTTGACGACGCTGTACCGGAAAATTGAGGAGTTTAGAATTGGTGGTCACCAGCTTTAGCTGACAACCACACCAAAATGATAGTCTGTACCCTTTCAAAATGATAGGGTTGAAAAGCAATTGCCCTACCTTCTATTTGTCAAAAAATTTGTAAATCAAGCACTTAAATCCACTTTGAAAAATGTGGAACCAAATTTGGCATGTCTGCTGCGAACATCAAAATTGAGAAGACATGCTCACTGCCATTTTGTTAATCACCGGGGCAATGTGTTTCGCCCTTTTTCATCAATCCATTTACTGGTTCGAAAAAATCTGATCCAATGCCTGCATTGTTCATTACCTCCATTTTGGCATTCGGCTACCTGTGCTATGTCTTGCTGAAGCCGGAAAAATTTTAAACTGTCGCCACCATGAATACAGAAATACGCGGCCTCGCACTCATGTTTGTTGCAACGCTGGTACTGGCGCTTCCGCTCGGGAAATACATAGCAAAAGTTTACAGCTGTAAAAAAACATGGCTGGACCCATTGTTCATCCCCATTGAGCGTCTTTTTTTTCGCCTCAGCGGCATTGACCCCACCCGGAAAATGAACTGGAAAGAGCACCTTGTTGCCCTGCTTACCATCAATTTTGTCTGGTTTTTATTTGCCATGGCCGTCTTGATGAATCAGGGCTGGCTGCCGCTCAATCCCGACGGCAACCCGGGTATGCCTGCCGATCTGGCTTTCAATACCGCTATTTCCTTTTTGGTAAATTGCAATTTGCAGCACTATTCCGGGGAAACAGGGTTGTCCTATTTTTCACAAACGGTCTGCATCCAGTTTTTGCAGTTTGTTACTGCCGGAACGGGTATGGCGGCAGCGGCAGTGGTTTATAATGCTATGCGCATCCATGTGACCGACAAACTGGGGAATTTTTACAACTATTTCGTAAAATCCTGCCTTCGGATTTTGTTGCCCATTTCTTTTGTCGCTGCCATTTTGCTGGCTTTTAACGGCACCCCCATGACTTTTGAAGGCAAGGCGAACATGGTAACGATGGAAGGCGATACCGTACAGGTTTCGCGAGGCCCGGCAGCGTCGATGGTGGCCATTAAGCAGACCGGAACCAACGGGGGCGGTTTTTTCGGTGTAAATTCTGCACACCCGCTGGAGAATCCAAACTACTTCACCAACCTCGTGGAGAACATCCTGATTTTGCTGATTCCAATGGCCATGATCTTTGCACTCGGCCACTACCTACACCGGAAAAAATTCGCGTGGGTCATTTTTGGCGTCATGATGACCGGTTTTTTATTCTTGCTGATACCTGCCGTTCATTCCGAAATGAGTGGCAATCCCGCTATTTCAGAAATGGGCCTCGCTCCGAATTTGGGCAATATGGAAGGCAAAGAAGTGCGGTTTGGTGCTGCTGCTTCTGCTTACTGGGGCGTGACGACCACTGTTACCAGCAATGGCTCTGTCAACAGCATGCACAGCAGTCACACGCCCATTTCCGGTGCTATGCAACTCCTCGGCATGATGACGAATAGTTTTTTTGGCGGTGTGGGGGTCGGTTTTCTTAACTTTTACATCTTCATTATCCTCGCGGTATTCATCAGTGGGTTGATGGTAGGCCGGACGCCGGAGTTCATGGGCCGAAAAATCGAAGCCCGGGAAATGAAAATCGCCATGCTCGTTGCCCTGTTGCACCCTTTTCTGATCCTTACCGGAACCGCCCTGTCGGCTTATTTTGTGAACCAAAATCCTGAAATCGGCTGGCTTGGCAACCCCGGCTTTCATGGTTTCAGTGAAATGCTGTACGAATATACTTCATCGGCTGCCAACAATGGCAGCGGGTTTGAAGGGCTTGCCGACAACACCCCGTGGTGGAACATCAGTACCGGGATCGTCCTTATTCTGGCGCGCTACCTGCCCATCATCGGGCCGGTTGCCATTGCAGGTATTCTCGCGTCTAAAAAATACATTCCGGAAAACGCAGGTACGCTCAAAACAGACACGGGCACATTTGGCGTCATGGTTTTTGCCGTGATTTTCATCTTAGCTGCGCTCGCATTTTTCCCGGCGCTGACGCTGGGGCCGCTGGCAGAATATTTTTCACTTTATGGATCGGTTAACTGACAAACCATGAAAAATCAACATACCGGTTTGTTTCAAAAAGCTTTAGTTCTGGAAGCCTTAAAACAAGCCTTTCTTAAACTCAATCCGGGGCAGTTATTCCACAACCCGGTTATGTTTCTTGTGGAAATTTGTACGGCTGTGATGCTCGTCGTTTCCATATGGACCCTCAGCGGTGCCACAGCGCAGGGGAGTTTTGGGTACAATTTTGCCATTTTTTCTATCCTGCTCCTGACGTTACTTTTTGCCAATTTTGCAGAAGCCATCGCCGAAGCACGCGGTAAAGCTCAGGCAAACAGCTTGCGCAAAGCGAGGGAAGAAACCCCTGCACGCCTTGAAAGCGGCCAGATCATCAACTCCAGCCAGCTTAAAAAAGGAGATGTATTCGTTTGTGAAACCGGTGATATAATCCCTGGCGACGGTGAAATCATTGAAGGTTTAGCCACCATTGATGAAAGCGCCATCACCGGCGAAAGCGCACCGGTCATCCGGGAAGCCGGAGGTGACAAAAGCTCAGTCACCGGAGGTACCAAAGTGCTCTCCGACCGAATCAAAGTGACGGTAACCACCCAGCCCGGTGAGAGTTTTCTGGATAAAATGATCGCCCTGGTGGAAGGGGCCAGCCGGCAAAAAACACCCAATGAAATTGCGCTGACCATCCTGCTCGCCGGGTTTACCCTGGTGTTTACCATCGTTTGCATCACCCTCAAACCATTTGCCGACTACGCCGATTCCCCCATTACCATTGCAGCGTTCATTTCGCTTTTCGTTTGCCTCATCCCGACCACCATTGGCGGGTTATTGTCCGCCATCGGCATTGCAGGCATGGATCGGGCTTTGCGCGCTAATGTCATCACCAAATCGGGTAAAGCGGTAGAAACTGCCGGGGATATTGACACCCTGCTCCTTGACAAAACCGGAACAATTACCATTGGCAACCGGAAAGCAACGCAATTTTATGCCGCTGACGGCGTGGAAGAAAGTGTCTTTATCCAAAACTGCTTGCTCTCTTCACTCGCCGACGAGACCCCGGAAGGCAAATCTATTGTGGAATTGGCCAAAGCAAAGAGCATCACGCCACGTTCAGGATTCAGTCTGCAAAGTGCTCAGTTAATTAAATTTACTGCCGAAACCCGGTCTTCCGGCATCAACCTGCCTGATGGAATCCGCATCCGGAAAGGCGCATTCGACGCCATCAAAAACCTCAGCGAAAAAGCCGGTTTTGCTTTTCCACCGGAAACCGAAAAACGGGTCCGCGATATTTCCGGAAATGGCGGCACACCTCTGGTAGTGAGCGAAAACGACCGGGTACTTGGGGTTATTGAACTGCAGGACATCATCAAACCCGGCATCCTGGAGCGTTTTCAGCGCCTCCGCAAAATGGGAGTAAAAACCGTGATGGTGACCGGTGACAACCCACTGACTGCCAGGTTTATCGCCGAAAAAGCAGGCGTGGATGACTACATCGCCGAAGCAAAACCGGAAGACAAACTCGAATACATCCGGAATGAACAACAGCAAGGCAAACTGGTGGCTATGATGGGTGATGGTACCAACGATGCACCTGCCCTGGCGCAAGCCGATGTAGGCGTAGCCATGAATAGTGGGACTCAGGCAGCCAAAGAAGCCGGTAATATGGTCGATTTGGACAACGATCCGACTAAACTGATCGAGATTGTCGAAATCGGAAAGCAATTGCTGATGACCCGGGGTACGCTTACCACCTTCAGCATCGCCAATGACGTGGCCAAGTATTTTGCGATTGTGCCGGCTTTGTTCATGACGGCCATTCCGGCTTTGCAAGGGTTGAACATCATGGGCCTGACCAGTCCGGAAAGCGCCATCCTGTCGGCAGTCATATTCAACGCCATCATCATCCCGGCTCTGATTCCGCTGGCCCTTAGGGGAGTTGCCTACCAGCCCATCGGCGCCAGTGCACTGCTGCGCCGCAATCTTTTGGTTTATGGGCTTGGGGGGATTCTCGTGCCTTTTATTGGCATCAAGGCTATTGATTTGCTGGTCTCCATTTTTGTATGAGTGTTCCAGATGTGACAAATTTTTAAAATTTGTCACATCTCAGGCACGGAAAAAACAAATATCATGAAATCACATCTTCTTCCGGCTATCAGGCTCACCTTTGTGTCATTGGTCTTTTTTTCAGGCATTTATACACTTGCCATTTGGGGCATTGCCTGGTTTGCGCCGGGCCACGGGAACGGCAAGCTACTGGAGTACAATGGCAGCATTTACTACACCAATGCAGGGCAAAACTTTTACAGCGACCACTATTTCAATTCGCGCCCTTCAGCAGTCAGCTACAACGCAGCAGGCAGCGGCGGAAGCAATAAAGGGCCATCCAATCCCGAATACTTAGCGCTCGTCCAATCCCGGATAGATACCTTCCTGGCGCACAACCCCGGCGTTTCAATGTCAGAAATTCCTGCTGATTTGGTTACCGCTTCAGGCAGCGGTCTGGATCCTCATATTTCACCGGCAGCGGCAATGGTGCAGGTAGCACGCATCGCCAAGGCTCGTAATATTGACGAAACCCACCTGCGTGAGCTTGTTGCCGCACACACAGAAAAACCGTTGTGGGGATTTTTTGGTCCAAAGCGCATACACGTTTTGAAATTGAACATAGCTTTAGATCAAATAAAATAACGCACGCGCCATGAGGTACTCTTTTTCTATTCTGCTTGCCTTGTGCTCCATTCACGCAGTTGCGCAAAGCGATAGTACGGCTTCGCCGCTTGCATTCAGCGGCTATGCAGAAGTTTATTACGCATTCGATTTCGGCAATCCTGACGACCACAACCGACCGGGCTTTGTGTATGCCAACAACCGCCACAATGAAGTGGCTCTGAACCTGGGTTTGTTGAAAGCAGCCTACCATACAGAGAAAGTGCGCGCCAATCTGGGGTTGATGGCCGGCACTTATGCCAATGCCAATCTGGCCGCTGAGCCAGGCGTTTTAAAAAACATCTTTGAAGCAAACATCGGTGTGCGCTTATCTTCCTCTAAAAACCTCTGGATTGATGCCGGTATTTTTCCGGCTCACATTGGTTTTGAAAGCGCCATTGGGAAGGATTGCCCTACCCTGACGCGGAGTATGGCGGCAGATAATTCGCCGTATTACGAAAGTGGTGTCAAAATTTCTTATACCTCTGGCAATGGGAAATGGTTTTTGAGTGCATTGGCCCTCAATGGCTGGCAGCGGATCAAAACTGTGGAAGGCAACAGTTTGCCTTCCTTCGGCACGCAGATCACCTTCAAACCTGGTGCAAACGTAACGCTGAACAGCAGTACCTTTGTGGGCACCGACAAACCCGACGACCAACGCCGGATGCGCTATTTTCACAATTTTTACGCCATTTTTAATCTCGGGGAAAAGCTGGCAGCGACCGCCGGATTTGATTTTGGTGCCGAACAAACGGCCAAAGGCAGCAAAGAATATAACTATTGGTACAGTCCGGTTTTGATGTTGAAAGTAGCAACCTCCGAAAAAATGACCGTTGCTGTGCGCGGGGAATATTATGCCGATGAAAATGGCGTCATCATAGCCACCGGCAGCCCCAATGGATTTCAGGTATTGGGCATTTCCGCAAATTTAGACTACGCCGTTCAGCCCAATGCCTTGTGGCGGATTGAGGGCAAAATCTACAGCAGTAAAGACGATATTTTTGCGTTGGGCGACAAGCCTTCCGGGCAAAATTACCTCCTGACCACTGCTTTAACTTTAGCTTTTTAATGCCTGATAAAGAACAAAGCGTACAGCATTTCCTCGACCTGATAAAAAAATCGAGGCGCGGGAAGTTCAAAATCTACATTGGCATGAGTGCAGGCGTGGGTAAAACCTTCCGCATGCTGCAGGAGGCGCACGCGCTGTTGCGCAATGGAATAGACGTAAAAATTGGCTACGTGGAAACGCATGGCCGCGCTGAAACTGCTGCCCTGCTTGATGGCTTGCCTGTGATTCCAAGACGGAAGCTTTTTTATAAAGGCAAAGAATTAGAAGAAATGGACGTGCAGGCCATCATTAACCTGCGCCCGGAAGTTGTAATTATTGATGAGTTGGCCCATAGCAACATCGAAGGCAGCAAAAATGAAAAACGCTGGCAGGATGTGCTGGACGTCATAGAGGCCGGAATCAATGTGATTTCTGCACTGAATATCCAACACATCGAAAGCCTGAATGAGGAAATTTTGAAAATTACCGGGGTAGAAGTGAAAGAGCGGGTTCCCGACAGCGTGCTACAGCAAGCCGACGAGGTGGTGAATATAGACTTAACCGCCGACGAATTGATTGCGCGCCTGAAAGAAGGCAAAATCTACCAGGCTGAAAAAATTGAAATTGCGTTGCGCAACTTCTTTAAAACCAGCCACATCCTCCAATTGCGCGAATTGGCGCTGAAAGAGGTGGCTTCGCAGGTAGAGCGCAAAGTAGAAACAGAAGTGCCTCGCAATGCAGCTCTGCGGCCCGAACGCTTCATGGCCTGCATCAGCAGCAATGAAAAAACGGCGCGCAACGTCATCCGGAAAACAGCTCGGTTGGCCAATTATTACCATAGCAAATGGTACGTGCTGTATGTGCAAACACCGGCTGAACGCAACGATAAAATCCCCCTCGACAAGCAACGACATTTGATCAACAATTTCAAATTAGCTACCGAACTGGGAGCAGAAATCATCAAGGTGGAAAGCCGGCACATTGCCAGAAGCATCGCGGAACAGGTATCAGAACGGGCCATTACCACCATTTGTATCGGCAAGCCGCGCATCAATTTATTCAAAATCATTGCATCAACGAATGTATTCAGTGAACTGCTGAAGAAGCTGTCTTCGGATAATATTGATTTAATTATTCTTTCCTGATTGGAAATACCGGAATGACATGAAGTTAAAAATCAAAACCAAGCTTACTCTTGGCGTCGGGCTGCTTTTATTGCTGATCGTTTTGTTGTCCCTGCTCGGCATGCGCTACTTGCAATTGCTCTCCGGTGATACCGAAAAAATTCTGGAAGACAACTACAATACCCTCGAATACGCCCGACAGATGCTGCATACCCTCGACGACATTGGCCGGGAAGACATTGCAATTACGCTGTTTGAAGAACATTTAAAAAAACAGCAAAACAACATCACGGAAATTGCAGAAAAAGAAATCACGGAAAGTGTGACCCAACGCTTTGAAAAACTGAGGTTACAACCCCGCGATACGCTGCTGCCGAGGTTGATCCGCGAAGACCTTGGCGAAATCATGAAGCTGAACATGTACGCCATTGCCAGAAAAAGCAATACCGCAAAAGCAACGGCAGATTCCGCCATGCTGTGGATCGGAATTATCGGAGGCCTTTGCTTTTTGATTGCGCTGGCCCTGTTGCTCAATTTACCGGGAAATATTGCCAACCCAATCCGGGAACTTACCGCCAGTATTCGTCAGATTGCCGCCAAAAACTATTCCCAGCGGGTGCATTTTGAAAACCATGTGGAATTTGGCCAATTGGCGAAAGCGTTTAACTCAATGGCAGAAAAATTAGCAGAGTACAACAACAGTTCCCTTTCCAAGCTCTTATTTGAAAAAAAGCGCATCGAAGCCCTCATCAACAACATGCATGACCCGGTAATTGGGCTGGATGAAAAAAAGTGCATTCTTTTTGCCAACCAGGAAGCCCTGCAGGTGCTGGGGCTGTCACAGGAGCAATTGATCGGACGCCCGGTGCAGGAGCTTTCCATCACCAATGACCTGATGCGTTCGCTGGCACGGGATATTTTGAAAGCCCGGGGTGAAACGGACAAAACAGAAACACAAGCCATGAAAATATTCGCCGATGGCAAGGAAAGTTATTTTGAAAAAGAAGTAATTGACATCACCATCACCCCCACCGGAGAAGACGCACGGCAGCTGATCGGACACGTCATTGTACTGAAAAACATCACCGCCTTCAAAGAACTCGATTTTGCCAAAACCAATTTCATCGCCACTGTTTCTCACGAACTGAAAACGCCCATTTCTTCAATAAAACTTAGCCTTCAGTTGCTGGAAAGCGAGCAAACGGGCCCATTGAACGAAGCACAAAAACAATTGACAGACAGCATCCGGGAAGACGCAGGCCGTTTGCTTAAAATGACAAGCGAACTCCTGAACATGACCCAGGTAGAAAGCGGAAATATCCAATTGAGCATCCGGCCAGCTTCGCCCGAAGACATTTTACAATACGCCATAGAAACGGTGAAAGTGCAGGCTGAAGCCAAAAAAATTCGCTTCGATCTTGCTTTGCCCAAAGCCCCCTGCCCGCTTGTGCTGGCCGACAACGAAAAAACTGCATGGGTCCTCACCAACCTGATCGCCAATGCCATTCGCTATTCCTATGATAATTCCACTGTTTACCTCAGTATCGTACCGGAGGCGGGCAAGGTGAAATTTTTGGTACGGGATACTGGTCAGGGCATCGCCCCGGAGTATAAAGACAAGATTTTTGACCGCTATTTTCGCATACCCGGCTCACGCAAGGAAGGCACCGGTTTGGGGCTGGCCATCAGCAAAGAATTCATCGAAGCGCAGGGTGGCGAAATCAGCGTGACCAGCGACTTTGGGGCGGGGAGTACGTTTGTGGTGGTGTTGAATGCAGCCACTTTGTAGCGGCGGATTCATTTACCGGTACAGCCAGGCACGCCTATTGTAGCTTCCTCGGTCGCTTAAAAATAGGCACCGTAGAGCAAGGCTCCCCGTACATAATGCTTTGTGCATAAGGCTGCAACAAACGGGTAATGTCAACATAAGCAGCGGCGGGCACTGGTTTGTCGCTGCATCCTTTAATGACAATGCGTTTTTCGTCGTAGTCGGCAGGGTTGAGAGCAGACAGTGCTTTCGCAAAAGCCGTTTTGTAGTAAGCCTCGGCGTCGCCCTGAAAAACATCGGCAGCATAAGGCGCTGCACTGGCAGCAACGAGCATGAAGGCCCACATGGGAATGATGGCGTCTGCAGAACAAAAAACGAGGAGTACTTTATCCTGGTATTGCGCCCAGTCGTGCTCCTGCATGGCTTCCCGGAAATCTTTTTCCTTCACAATCAACTCCATAAAGAGGAAAGGCTTCAGGTCGAAAGGAACGACCTCAGCTTTTGGAAAAAAATCTTCCAGATTGATGGTAATGAGGCTGCTGGCGGCCACCCGATTTACCAACGGCTTTTCTGTATCTGTGTTCATACGCTTTTACTTCGGCTAAACTAATTTCGAATCAATCAACAACAGAACCGGGCAGCTCGTTCAAAATAAAACTCAGGTTTCTAAAACCTTCCTGACAAAGTTACACTTACTTGGAGCATTCAGGAAGTGTAATTATATTTGTCTGCTCCCTTACATAAAATTGCTCCCTGCAGACTGTATCTTTCCCTTGATTTGTACGTAATGTTAAGCATCTTAATATTTCAGTATCAATATTTCAGCATCGAGAACTATTTCCCAACATCATTTAATCCTTCCGTCTTATGCAGCGATTCTACCTACTCCTTCTTGTCGCGATCTGTCTGACAGGCGTCGTGCAAGCTCAATCTCCCCTTTCCCGGCTTGTGGGACAGGAAAAAGAACGAGGTTCCCGTTTTGAGCGCGTTGAGTTGTTTCAGCCTCCCCAAAACGTAAAGCAATCTGGCCGCTACAGCGACATCATCAGTGCAGGTTACCTCCTTCAGCCCGATGAGGCAGCTTTTCAACAAGTGCTTGAAAACAGACCCCATACCCTGCGGATGGAGTTGCCTTTTGGAGTTTCGGTGTTGTTGGTACAAACAGCTCCGATTTCTGACGACTTTTTCGTGACGGCAGAAAATTCCCGCCCGATTCCATATACCCCCGGCGTTTATTACCGGGGCATTGTTGAAGGAGATGAAAGTTCGCTCGTTGCGATCAGCGTATTTGACGACGAAGTTTTTGGGATCATTAACAGCGGCAGAACCGGCACCATGGTGATTGGTAAACTTGGTGATGTGCGCAACAAAGAACATGTTTGCTACCGCAGCCAGGATTTGCTCATCCACGATAACTTTGAATGCGGCACAGAAGAACCGGATTATTCTCCGGAAGAATTGCGCCTGTTGAATGAAATGGCAGAAAGCGTAGGCAGCCGCGACGCCAGCAAATGTATCCGCGTTTATTTTGAATGCGAATACCAATTGTACGTTGAAAAGCAAAGCAATACCACGACAGTCACCAATTTTGTGACCGGGTTGTTCAACGTTGTTTCTACCATTTACGCCAATGAAAATGTTACGACCATCATTTCGCAGATTTTCATCTGGACTTCTCCTGACAGCTATCCTACCACTTCAACATCGGCAGCCCTGAGCGCATTTCGCACTGCCCGGCCCAATGTGAACGGCAACCTTGCGCACTTGTTGTCGCGCGGTGCGCCTACAGGTGGCGGGGTCGCTTATTTAGCGGGGTTGTGCAATGGCTGGGGGTACGCTTACAGTTACATCAACAGCGGCTACAATAATTTTCCAACCTATTCCTGGACGGTGAATGTGGTAACCCACGAAATGGGGCACAACCTTAATTCGCCGCATACCCACAATTGCAGCGCCTGGGTTGGTGGTGCCATTGACGGCTGTGGCCCGGCAGCAGGCTATACCGAAGGCAGCTGTACACCGCCGCCACTGCCTGCGCAAGGCACGATCATGAGTTACTGCCACCTCATCAGCGGAGTCGGGATAAACCCGGCGCTGGGCTTTGGTACACAACCTGGCAACCGCATCCGAAGTTATATCAGCAATGCAACCTGCCCTGCACCCTGCACCCCGGGAGGTTGCCCAACCCTGACTTTCAACAAAACCAATGTTGCCTGTTTTGGAGGCACCTCCGGAAGTGCTACTGTAGTGACTACCGGGGGAAACAGTCCGTTTACTTACCTGTGGTCGAACGGCGCAACGTCGGCAACAGTTAATGGCCTGGCTGCGGGGACTTATACCGTCAGCGTAACCGCCGCTACCGGCTGTGCAGTCAGCGCTTCTGTGGTCATTACCCAACCGGCCTCTGCCTTGTCGTCGAGTGTGGTAGTTACGCCCGCCACCACGCCTACCACGCCCAACGGGGTTGTTGACCTGAGCGTCAGCGGAGGAACGCCTGCTTACAGTTATCTATGGAATACCGGAACGACCACCCAGGACCTCAACGGGGTCTTGCCGGGCAATTATTCAGTGAGCATAACAGACGCAAATGGATGCACTAATTTTCAGGTTGCTGTCGTAACTTCAGGCACTCCGCCTCCCGGAGAAGCAAGCTGCGTGGCGACCATCAGCCAATTCCCTCATACGGAAGGTTTTGAAACGCCTGTGACCAGCTGGACGCAGGTGCAAAGCGATAATTTCGACTGGCTTCGGCTGTCAGGAGAAACGCCAACGAGGGGCACGGGACCCGATTTTGCTTATGAAGGTGCATTTTTTGCGTACACAGAAGCCGATCTTGGAAGTGGTACCGGGTCTTTGGTTAGCCCCTGTTTCAACCTTACTTCCCTGAACACCCCGGTTTTTGTGCTGGCGTATCACCTGTTTGGCGCCCAGATCGGAACCCTGAATGTGCAGGTCAGTACCAATGGAGGCAGCAGCTGGTCGGCACCCATCTGGAGTATTTCAGGTGATCAGGGGGAGACGTGGCATACACAAACCATCAGCCTGGGGAATTACGCAGGCCAAACCATACGCCTGCGCGTCAACGGTATTTTGCCCACCGGTGCTATCCTGAGTGATATTGGGGTA
>JABWAJ010000642.1 GCA_013361075.1 Saprospiraceae bacterium
ATCATTGTCAACGAAGATTTGGGGACCTATCAGGTATTTCCGAAGCACTATTGCTACGGCGATTACGGCACCTTGTACGGGCTATACCGCGGATATGAATACCTGAAAGACGAAAAAGGAAAAAAACTCGCTCTCTCTTTGGTTTTAAAAAGCCATGACATTGGTTATGAGCCACCCATTTTGGTCGCCGGGCCCAGCCTTCTGTATGGACATTCAGGGCTGGCCATGCTGTTCAGGCGATTTCACCGGCATTCCGGCATTGAAGCATTCGAACAGGTTTACCAGGCCATGCTGGAACACCTGATTGACTGCTATGATGAATGCGATACTTTCCTTGGTTATAAAGGTTATTGGAACCAGTCTGAAAAAACCACCAACTACAGCTTTTTTGAGGGCATCCTGGGTATTGGGCTTGCCCTGATGAGCGTAGAAAGTGAAGAAGTCAGGCTTTTATTTGAAGAATTCTTTTTCCTCAAAGATTAAGGACTAACCTAACATAACCATAATCAGCGTGCAGGATAAAAAAGCTACCCAACCTATTTATTCACTTACAACTTTGACTTTATGAAAAACAAAATGCTCGGTAAGCTTTCTTTGAAAAAAGAAACCATTACTAAATTAAAAGATCATGAGTTAAAAAAATTCGTAGGCGGCCTCGCTGTTGCAGCAGCTCCCTCTACCAGGAATTGTTCCTGTGTGCATGATTCGTGCTCGACATCAAAAAATGATGCCTCCTGCCTGTACCATTCCTGCAATTGCCCCAGTACCCCCAATGATATTTGAGGTACCAGGCTGTGAGGGGTAAAATATGTTTGTTAACCAAAAATGTTAAATTTATGGAAAACAAAAAGTTCAGCAAGCTCTCTCTAAAAAAGGAGACCATTACCAAGCTGAGAGACGACCAGTTGAAGCAATTCGTTGGTGGTCTGGCTGCTGCCGCTGCACCTTCACACAAAAACTGTTCCTGCATCCATGATTCTTGTGACAGTGCACCTAATGTGCCATCCTGCATTTATCTGTCCTGCAGATGCATGGATGACATGTAATTAGGATTTCCATATTTCCCACACCGGCGCCTGTCGTTGGTGTGGGAAATCCGTGTTTTGCAAGGACCCATTGGCATTGACCACCCAATTAATAGCTCGTTTATGACTGCAACGGAAATACCTGTGTCCCAAAAAAAAATTACCAGCCTGTTAGACCGGCTGCTCGATTTGATCCATCAGCAACCCCTGACCAAAGATGGCCTGGGGCTTGGTCGGTCTTCCATATCCCTGCTTAATTTGTATTATGGTCGTTTTTTTGACGACGAAAAATACCTCGAAAAAGGCATCAGGCACATTGAGGAAATCTTCGAAAATATTACCAATCAGGAAAGCAGCATTGAAACCATTGATTATTACCGGGGCTTGATCGGGTTTGTGCTGGTAATGTCTCATTTAAAAAATCATGGTTTTTTTGACCTTGACTTTGAAGAATTTGAAGAATTTGACGAAGCAATCTTTAACTGGGCGTACCGGGAAATCAACGAGGGCAACATTGATTTTCTGGCGGGTTCGAGTGGAGCACTTTGCTATTTTTCAGACCGACTCAAAGGGGGGAGCGAACTTTCGGAAACATCCCGGGCTACGCTTTCCGGTTATGTCGGAAAATTACTGGCCAGTATCTGGTCTCTGGTTGAAAATGAAGAAACTGACCGGTTTTTCATCGTCAACCGCCATTACAACAAAGTCGACAAACGATTAGAAAAAGAGATCAACTACAGCCTGGCTCACGGCATGTCGGGGCTATTGCTGAATCTGCTGAACCTGAGGGAACAACCAGAATTTGAACAGACCTGCGATGCGCTGCTCCGTCCTGCCATTCAAACCATCCTTTCCCTGCAAAGCAGCAAAGAACACCCTGAGCCTTATTTCTTCATTAATTGCCTGGACAACAATTCCGGGAAATCGAATTACCAGCAAAGAATTGGCTGGTGTTACAGCGATTTGAATTTGCTTCATGTCCTGTTCAGAGCGGAAAAGGCCTATGGCCCGGGGTTCGTTCCTCAAAGCTTGCTTGAAGCAGCTTCTATAGCGGTTACCAATCGGAAATCACACGAACACACGATGCTCGATGATCCATTTTTGTGCCATGGATACGCGGGGGTAGCCCATTATTACCTTGTCCTCCATCAATTGACTCAAAAACCGGTTTTCAAAGAAGCTTCCGATTATTGGATGGAACACGCCATTGAGTTTTACGAAACCCATGACAACGCGTGGTTTTTCACCAAAGAATATACGGCTACCGGAAACTGCCTGTCCCTTTTTTACGGCAATGTTGGCGTTTGCCTTTGCCTTTTATCTGCCATTTATCCTGAAAGCTCAACCTGGAGTGAAATAATTTTGATACAATGAACTGGAAACCTGAAGAAATAACTTTTTCCTCTGCGCTTGTCGTACGAACGCCGGCATTCCCTTTCTCCCGACTGTCTTTTGACGATAATTTTTTCAGGGACATCATGGCGGATGAAACTTTTTTAAGGGCACTTTATCTGGCCAATCCCAGTGTTTTTCTGGAAGCAGAATCCTGGATGAGCGGCAAAAAAATGGAAGCCAAAAGAGAAAAAAAGCTCAGGAGAACGCTGTTCAATTATTGGTCCAGGATGCACAGCAACTGCACCCCTTTTGGTTTTTTCGCCAATGTCTTCACCGCACATTGGGGAGACCAAACGCAGATTAATGTAGACGAAGGGCACCCAGCACTCAGGGTAGATATGGATTTGCTGGCTCACTTAGCGGGCTACATAGAAAACATACCGGAAATTCGGAATTTTCTGTTGTTCTACCCCAATAATACCTGCTATGAAGTAGACGACAAGATTCGTTACAATGAATTTTATTTCGAAGGCACCAAAATGCGGTACCGGTTATCGGCTGTAGAAAACAGTGACCTGTTGCTGGATTT
>JABWAJ010000071.1 GCA_013361075.1 Saprospiraceae bacterium
TGCAGGCGGCGATGCGCCGCAAAAGCCTCGAAATTCAGGAGCGCGAACAGCGTTTACTGGCAGAAACGCTCTGGTGCCAACCCGGAAAACTGCGCCGTTGTTTACGGTGGGGATTCTTCTTTTCAGACTTCCTCTGGAAAAACTGATTAGTTGGCAGGAATGGGAAGGAAAAGTAAATTAAGCGCTTGGCCAGCGGGGTTCAAGTAGTTACTCTTGTGTAATTTGCGGACAAATGATTTTAAGGACAAAGGGCTTAACGCCCTGTTTGTGTCTTAGTAAAAAAAGCATCATGAAATCAACAAAAACCATCTTCCTCTTCGCTATTACCTGTTTATGGGCGCCGCAGCTGCTTGCGCAAACGGCTGTTTACGACAGCGGCGGCGAATTGATGGCCGAACAGGCCGCCTACGATGTCACATTTTACGACCTGCGCATACAGGTCTTTCCCGGTGAGCAGCGCATCGAGGGGCTGTTGCGGGCTGAGGCAAAGGTCGTACAACCGATGTACTGGTTGGTTCTTGATTTGGATACCCTGCTGACCGTGAACGGCACCTGGCGCTTTTCTGAGGCGGGCAAACGCGAACTTCGGCCATTTCGGCGCGAAGGGAGCAAATTGTGGATTGACCTCGGCGCAACACATCAGCCGGGACAAAAAGTAACGACCGAAGTTGCTTACAGCGGCAAACCGCGCAAAGCTCCGCGCGCACCCTGGGATGGCGGCTTTGACTGGTCAAAAACCCCTTCCGGCGCACACTGGATCGCCACTTCCTGCCAGGGTGAAGGCGCAGACGTCTGGTGGCCTGTGAAAGACCACGTGTCGGACGAGCCAGATTCAATGGCCTTGCTGGTACGCGTACCCGATCCTTTAGTGGCAGCCTGTAACGGGCGGTTGCGGCAGACCGAAAAACACCCGGACGGTACCTCGACCTACCATTGGTTCATTTCCAATCCAATCAATGTGTACAATGTAGCACTGAACATAGCCCCCTACCGAACCATTGAAGGAACGATGGACTGCGTTGCCGGCGGACAATACCCGGTTGTATTTTATGTGTTGCCGGAAGATTACGAAAAGGGTCAAAAACTGTTCCCCGAAATCCTCGAACATTTGCGTTTTTTTGAAAAATTCGTAGGCCCTTACCCGTTTCGGGCCGATAAATACGGGGTGGCCCAAACCCCGCACCTCGGTATGGAGCACCAAAGCATCATCGCTTATGGCGCAAATTTCAACAACACCTCCATGACCCGCGGAAAAGACTGGGGCTTTGATGCGCTGCACCAACACGAACTGGCCCACGAATGGTGGGGCAATCTGGTGACCAATTCCGACTGGCGCGATATGTGGCTGCACGAACGCTTTGGGTCTTATATGCAACCCCTCTATGCTGAGCAACTGTATGGCAAAGAACGCTACCGCGAATACATGCAGAGCATGCGCCGTTTCAGCAACACCCTGCCCATAGCACCCCGCGCTTCAAAAACCAGCAAGGAGATCTATCAGGCGCCCATCTACGTTAAAGGTGCCTGGGTTTTGCACACCCTGCGTTTCCTGATTGGCGAGGATGCCTTCTTCCGGGCGTTGCGCCGCATGGCTTACCCCGACCCGGCTATGGAAAAAATCACAGATGGCCGCCAAACCCGCTTTGCCACCACCGACGATTTTCTCTCTATTTGCGAAGCCGAATCGGGCATGCAGCTCGATTGGTTTTTCGAGGTGTATTTGCGGCAAGCTGCCCTGCCGAAGCTTTATTCCAAAATTGAAAACCAAACGCTTACCCTGCGGTGGGTATCTCCTGTAGAGGGAATGCCGTTTCCAATGCCGGTAGAAGTAGAAATTGACGACAAAAGGCAGCGCATCCAGATACCGGCTGATGGCATTACCCTGAAGCTGGGCAAAAAGGACAAGCCGGTGGTGGATCCTGACGGGTGGTTGTTGTTTGAGGTTGGGAAGTAGCGTTCCTCAGTCGAACAATTGCCTCAGCGCTGCATGGCTCATCACTTCAAACCCATCGTGTAAGGGATAGCTTTCTGTCACAGGCGCCACAATTACATTCCTTCGTGTTTGGAGGTCGGCGGCCGCAATGCGCATGCTTTTGGTAAGGGAAGGCGCTGAGGTGTATTTGATTTCGATCAGAACATCAGGGATGCCCGCTTTAACAATGACCAAATCTGCTTTTGTGCCGTCCTGGGTTCGGTAAAAACACAATTCGTGGCGGGGAGGCAGCAGCGTCGCTATTTCCTGAGCAATATATGCTTCCCACGAGGCACCCACGCCAGGATGTCCCTGCAATTGTTCAAAGGTGCCAATGGCAAGCAACGCATGAAGGATACCAGTATCCCGAATATAGACTTTTGGCGACTTGACCAACCGTTTCGGTATGTTGACATACCAGGGTTGAACCCTCCGAACTAAATAAGCAGATTCAAAAAAATCAAGATACCGGCGAACGGTAGGCCCGGTAATGCCCAGTGAATTGCCCAATGAATCAAAATTAAGCAGGTTCCCATTCCAATGGGCGAGCATTGTCCAAAGCCGTCGGGTCAAGAGCGGATTGGCCCTAAGTCCCAACATAGGCAAGTCCCGTTCAAGATAAGTTTGTATAAAAAAATCCCGCCAATTGGCGCTATTCTGATCGTTAGCGGCAAGCAGGCTTTCAGGAAAACCACCCCGGAGCCAGTGGGTGCGATAATCCGTCAGATGGGATACTTCGGAAAATGACAGGGGTGCCAGTTCGTAATAGGCAATGCGCCCGGCCAGCGACTCGGAGGTGTCCCGAATGAGTTCAGGGGAGGCTGATCCGAGCAAAATAAAGCGTCTAGGCACCCGGTGACGATCAATTAAGCCTCTGAGAACAGGGAATAAAGCCGGGACACGCTGAACTTCATCAAGAATGACGGTTTTTGCCTGCAAAGGTTCAAGAAAAAGTGCAGGGTCACTGAGTTTATTCAAATCTGCCGGATTCTCCAGGTCTAAATAAACAGATGGTTGGCTCCAGAGCTTGGCAAGATGTTGAGCGATAGAGGTTTTTCCCACCCGGCGCGGCCCAACAATCGCTACTGCCGGAAATTGCGTCGTGAGCTGAAGGATGTCTTTTTCTGCCGCGCGAGTGAGGTAGGGGATTGGCATGGGCTTTGTTTTACCCTGCAAATTTAAAATTTATTTTTGGATTTGCAGGGTGAGTTTATTTTACTTGCTATTGCTACAGTATTCCTTAATACAAAAATAAAGGCGTGATGAAAGTCAAAGCTTCGTGTGACCTTACTCATCATTCCCGGCATCATACAAGGCGATCTTTGTAAGAAAATGCTTATGAAAAAGATTGCATGGTTATCCGTTCTTGCGATGCTGGTTCAGGGGGGGGTGGTTGCTCAGATATTGGATCAAGGCAATTTCATCATCGGATCAAGCATCGGATTCTCTACAGCAAATGCTAAGGTAACGACGAATGGTTCGACAAACGAAGGGCTTGTTGCCCGGCAAATCAATATCGCCCCGAGTTTTGGATACTTTATACTGGACAACTTCACCGCGGGGGTTGGTGTGGACTTTACTTTAAACTCCGTCACACAACCGAATGAGGATAAAACTGAAGACAGCGACTTGCTATTTGGCCCGTTTGCCCGCTATTATTTCCCAATGGACGATAACATTGCTTTCTTTTTAGCCGGAAACTTTGGTTTTGGCAACGCTAAGGATGAGCAAGTCATCGGGGAAAATAAACAGAAGATCCAAACGAACGTTTTTGCCCTTGGCATAGGCCCGGGTATGACGGTATATGCTAAAAGTGGGCTGGGGATTGAGGCGATCTTTAAATACAATTTTGCGAAAACCAATTTTGACACCACCATTGGTGGCGTAAGTGCCACCACCACTACCCGCACCAATCAGTTTTCACTGTCTCTGGGGGTTCAGTATTATTTCGCCGGCTTCCAGAAGATTGGGAATAAAACAGGGACTGTGCCTGGCCTTTTTTAAACGCTGAATGATGATGAAACATGCTCTCGTCCGTCTTCGGGCCGCCATTGAGCGACTCTACCGAAACCTGGTTGCGGCTGAGCAGGGGGCGGGAAAAATTATTTCACGAGTACACCCAAAGCAACAACAAAGTGCCACCAACCTGATACACTACCTCGCACTCCGGTGTGAGGACTTGCGCGCTTTGCAGGATGAACTGCACGTTGCCGGGCTTTCTTCCTTAGCAAGTTCGGAAAGCCATATTTTACGTCAGGTGATGGCAGTTTTGCAACGCCTTGGAGTCGTTAGTTTTACCGAAAAAAGCAAAGCGATTACCTACGAAGCCGGAACTAAGTTGCTGCATCAGCGCGCAACGACTTTGTTTGGACATAAGCCAAATTCTGCCATTCCACACCTGATGGTGACGTTTGACAAAGGCATGGCTACCGATTACGTGGCTGTGAAATCTTTGCTGAAAGCCGGTATGAACATTGCACGCATCAATTGTGCCCACGACAATCCGGGAGAATGGAAAAAAATGATTGCCAACATCCATAAAGCTGTTCGCTCAACCGGGCAGCCCTGCAAAATTTATATGGATTTGGCTGGCCCGAAAATCCGCACTACCCTGCCTGGCAAAGGCAAAGAAGAAGGGCGGTTAAAACTGTTAGAACAGGAACTGTTTTATCTGGTCGAAGCCGACGCTGCATTCGATAAAAAAGAAAAAGTACTGGGTTGTACCTTGCCTGGCGTAGTGAAAGACTTGCGTGCCGGCGACCGGGTGTTGTTCGACGATGGGTTGTTTGAAGCCGTCGTGGAAACTCCCGGTGAACGAATCGCAGCCCTGCGCATGGTTCGCATTTCGGCAAAAAAACCCCGCATCAAACCGGAAAAAGGCATCAATTTCCCCGACACCAAACTGACGGTTGGTTGTCTGACGGATTTCGACAAATCCGTGTTGCCGTTTGCCCATCAACACGCCGACCTTTTGGGATTTTCTTTTGTGCGTTCGGTGGCAGATGTTGCAGAATTACAGGAATTGAATGGGAAAGCCGGCACCAAAAAACTGCCCCTCATTCTCAAAATAGAAACCTTTGAAGCGGTACAAAATCTCCCTGCCTTATTGTTGCAGGGGATGGCCGAGCCGGTGTTTGGGGTGATGATTGCCAGGGGCGATCTCGCAGTAGAAATTGGTTTTGAGCGCCTGAGCGAAATTCAGGAAGAAATTCTCTGGCTTTGTGAAGCCGCCCATGTCCCGGTGATCTGGGCAACGCAAGTACTGGAAACACTGAACAAAAGCGGAATTGCCACCCGATCGGAAGTAACCGATGCCGTACGGGCTGCCCAGGCCGAATGCGTTATGCTCAACAAAGGGAAATACCTGCTCACCGTGCTGGCCACACTTCAGGACATTCTGCACCGCACCGGCGGCCACCATGTGAAAAAGCGCTATGTATTCCGACCATTACAGATCGCTGAACGATTCCTGAGCGCAGTTAATTAGCGTTTTTTTCGGTCGTTTCTTTTAATGCCTTACTCTTTCATTTTTGTGGTAATGATTCAGGTTAGGTTTTAATCATAAATATCTCAAATTCTTTACTTCAAACGGCTCATCCTGAGGAATTTCACCTTTCCAGGTTTTAAAACCATACCCACGATCGGCATCCAGATTCCAGTTTGTAAAAAGTATGTTTTTTGCCTCTTCACCTACGTCCGGAAGCATATTGGCAACAGCTATCATCCTGGCAGAGAAATCTGTTGCATTACCGATACTTCTTTCCAGGCCAGTCGTTTCTTCAGGACTTTTGGCTTCAGCAAATATCTTAAGCCATTTTTCACTAAATTGTTCTTCCTTGATAAATAGATTGGGGGTTGATTTAATACCATAGGAGTGTCTTGCAGGCACTGTAGGTGGAAATTCTATTTGAGGTGCCGGACAAACCAAATTGTTTGTTTCCGGGAATCCCCGACTTGGGAATTTCCCATCTTTGCTACATGCCTGGAAAAGTGTAATCAGGCTTCTGCCAATACTGTTATCCAGTTCATCTGGCTCTGGTGTTACAAAACCATTGGTGGCCAAGATTAAACGGGCATAGCGATAAACTTGATAACAAAGCAATTGAATGCCATACAAAATAGCTAACAGGACGGATATTGGCAAGGAAAGCAGTAAGGCTGTTACCAGATCAATCAAATTGCGCAAAGTTTCTATGGACCACTTGAGCAACTCGCCTATATAGTCGAGCCAATTGTCAATCTCCTCAAAAAAACCTTCATAACATTCTCTTGAATTTTCTGTCAGGCCAAAAGACAAAGTATCCTCCCAGTCGCAAGCTGAAGACGCCGATGGCGGCGACGGCGGCGGGCTAAATTGGTTCAAGGCATCAGATAAAATATCCATAACTCCTGAAAAGGGTTCTTCCGGGCGATCAACTGATAATTTATCCATCAATTTAAAGACCTCATAAAAAAGCTGATACGTCTGGTCAAGTTGTTCTCGGGTATAGAATCCGTCTCCTGCCAGACGCTTAGGGTGATCACCGTCTGCATAAGTTTTATGAAATGATGTATACAACAAATCGGCAATATCCTCCGGTAAGTTTTCAGGTAAGCCCATTCTGTTGAACAGGGTTTTGTTGACACTTTCCCCATTATAATAGCGGGCGTACTTCCAGGTATCCTGGAAATTTTCCGATGTAATATGCCTGTGGACATTCAGCCGATAAACCGTGCCCACAACCTGATTGGTATAAGCATGACCTGTAACATCTGCTCCTATATGAGAAAGATAACCAAAAGAATATGCTTTTTGTCGGGGAGTACGGGCATCGTTAACCAAATTTTTTGCAAACTCGCCGGTTTTGCGGTAATGAAGCATGTCAAACCAATACCACTCCGTTTCGTGTTTGTTTTTTTGAACTTCCGGAACGAACATTTGAAAAAAATTTCTGGAAAGCGAACCAACCCCAGCCGCATTGTTAAGTAAATCCCCTCCCTCTAAAATGCCCGCAAAGATGCCTGTTCCAATTGCTGACTGAAAAATACCGGCCGTATCTTTCATCTCACCGATCAATTGCTTTATCAAGGCAAGCGTTGAAGGCGCAAGCGTTCCAACCAGCTCCTCTGATGCTTCTCCAACTGCTTCTTTGATGGTACGGAAGGGTTGTACGATTCCATTATATAGATCGACAACGCTCTCTATGTTTTTGTATAAAAGGTAAATCTTATTCGCCACTTCATAGTCAGGGCCCCAAAAGAAGAGATCCGGCCCGATTGCCCCAAGCATAGAAGAAGGAAGCTCCATTTTCATGGCCTCGGCAGCTTGAGTCGCTGGTGGTATTCCCATTGCGTCAAGCTCTGTTATTGCATCTTTCAAAATGATGTGGTGAATTCCATACTTTGGCATAATAAAAATTTTATCATTTCAACGAAATATAATGAACTGAAGTAATATGTGGATGCCTTTGATATAATGTGTCAAAGCCACGCGGGTCTAAAAATGGGTCAAAACACACTCCCGCAATACGGCCAGTGGTTAACAACCGCGTCCACTTTAATTTAACATCAATCGTTTGGCCAGGATTTATTGAAATAATTTTGTAATCGGACAACCGATAATCTCTGAGTGGGTGGGTATACCCCGAGGGCCCCTCATAAACGGCAACGTAAGTAAAAAAAGAAGGGCCATTCCCAATGTTATTGACAATTACCTTGACTTCACCCGGCTCTCCGATAGTACCGAGATCCGGTCCAAAATTGGAGTCACAGACAAGCCGCGGCGCTAAAAAACCTTTTTCAGGATTGTACTGAAAATTGATTGGGTGCAGTTTGAGATATTCATCAATTAGTTTCTTCCATTCCCCCGTTTCCGGTGTTGTGACAACGCCATTACTTCCGGTAGCATCATCCCCCAATTGTTCCCGTGGAATTTCAATGATAAAAAACTCCTGTGTGCCGGAGTTAAAGCGTACGGCTTCCTTAGTTGTGAAAATAGGGGAGTCTCCGTCGCGTCCAGGATTAGCCGCCGTAGCGCTGCTGTAAATATTGAAGAAGATGTCAGGTCGTTGTTCAACTAGGTCTTTGAAATCTTCACCTTCATAACCAATTACAAAATCGCCATCTGCTCCGGTAACTGCATTCCCGAGTAAGTCATGGAAAAAAAAATCCCTGTCAATTGCTCGTATCAATAGACCTTTTAGTGGTTGCTTACTCTCTTTTTCTCGGACAATGCCTGTAATTTTAAAATTCATAGCACGGCTTTTTATATTAGTTTTTGTCCTTTAAAGTTAATCCTTCACTTGCTCAAACCCCATGACAAAAGTCATCGGCAGGTTTGATTTCTCACATCGTTTCCTGCTTCCCAACCCGCCGATCTTTGTAATAAAAACAGGTATGCCCAGGTATTTAATATTGGTCATTGCGGCGCTTTTCATCGGGTTATCGCTCCAGGCTCAAACCAGTGAAACCGCCACTGCCATCGTACGCAAAGCAGATGAACGGGTACGGGGAAAAACTTCGGTTGCAGAAATGACCATCATCACCACGCGGCCCAAATGGACGCGTTCTATGGACATCAAAGCCTGGACGAAAGGAAATGATTACGCTCTGATTCTGGTGGCCGCGCCGGCAAAGGACAAGGGCACTGTTTTTTTGAAACGCAAAAAAGAGGTGTGGAACTGGCTGCCCTCACTTGAACGGACGATCAAACTGCCGCCTTCGATGATGTCTCAATCGTGGATGGGCACTGATTTTACCAACGACGATTTGGTCAAAGAGTCTTCCATCGTGGAGGATTACGAACACAAAATTCTCGGCGTGGAACAGCAGGGCGGGCGGGATTGCCATAAAATTGAGCTAATTCCAAAACCTGAAGCAGCAATTGTATGGGGGAAAATTTTGGTCTGGATTGACAAAAAAGACTACCTCCAGATGCGATCCGAATTCTATGATGAATTCGGGGCGCTTTCGCAAACAATGATTGGCTCAGAGCTTAAAAAACTTGGGGGAATTCTGTTGCCCTCCCGGTTGGAAATGATTCCGTCTGCAAAAAAGGGGCAAAGCACCACCCTTATCTACAAATCACTGATATTTAATAAGCCCATAGAAGACAATTTTTTCACCACGACACAGATGTCGAAAGTCAAATAAAAGGCAATGATCCTACGACTCGCCTGGCGCAACCTCTGGCGCAATCACAACCGCTCCCTTATCGCTATGGCCTCGGTTTGGTGCGCGGTGGTGTTGGCCATTGTGCTGAGTAGTCTGCAAAAAGGTATTTTCGATCATTTGGTTAAAAACGTCGTCAGTTTTTACAGTGGTTACATACAAGTGCACCAGGCAGGCTACCAGGATGAACAAACACTGGAAAACAGCTTCCAGCTATCCGGGACTATCCAGCAACAAGTGCTTTCAACACCAGGAATTGCCTCTGTAACACCGCGGCTGGAAGCTTTTGCGCTGGCCTCATCAGGAGAAAAAACAAAAGGTTGTTTGGTAGCCGGTATTGCTCCCGAGACGGAAGACCTCGTCACAGGGTTAAAAAGCAAAATCGTCACCGGTGAATACTTGCTTGATGGTGCTGCAACCGTTCTGGTATCGGAAGGCTTGGCCAGGCGCCTGCAACTGGGCTTAAACGATACCCTCGTGTTGCTGGGTCAGGGTTATTACGGGACTACGGCTGCCGGAAAATTTCGGATTAGCGGATTGCTGCATTTTGGGTCGCCAGAATTGAATGACCAACTGGTTTTCCTGCCGATTGCTGCGGCTCAGCACTGGCTTGATGCTCCGGGGTTGGCAACCACACTGGTCATTTCACCGGAAGATCCTGCTGCTACAGAGGAAACTGCTGCTCAACTTCGCCAATCCCTGTCTGCCGATTTTGAAACACTGACCTGGCAGGAAATCATGCCTGGTATTTCAGAACACATCAAAACAGATACCGCAAGCAGCGCCATCATCCTTGGGGTATTGTACCTGTTGATTTCCTTTGGAATTTTTGCAACCATTCTTATGATGCTGGCCGAGCGGCAGCGGGAGTTTGGAATGTTGGTGGCCGTAGGCATGAAAAAAATGCAACTGGCCCGAATGGTTTTATTTGAATCGGTTTTCATCACCCTGACAGGTTGTGTACTGGGCATTCTGGTCAGTTTGCCATTGGTGTGGCAATTGGCCCGGCATCCCATCCGGTTTGGCGGAGAAATAGCCGAAGTGTATGAAAAATTTGGATTTGAAGCTGTTTTCCCGGCCTCAATGGCACCTTCTATTTTCTGGAATCAGGCCATAGTCGTATTGGTGATCGGGCTGTTGCTGTCTTTGTATCCGATTCTTAAGGTATTGTTTTTAAAGCCGGTAGAAGCGATGCAGGGGTAAAACAGTTGGCAGCCCGGGGTCCGTTCCACGGGAAAAAGCTTTGCATCATAAAAATGGCTGGCTGGCAGCCGTTTTAATTCATCATAATCATCAATAAAATGCTTTTTTCCATCTCCTGGAGGAATTTATGGCGCCACCCGACACGCAGTCTGGCCATCATTACTTCTGTAGCTTTGGGGGTATTGGCCGGTGCTTTCATTGTGTCTCTTTATTACGGAATGGGCAACGAACGGGTGCGCATCGCCATTGAAGAAGAAGTATCGCACCTTCAGATTCACCACCCAAATTTTCGGGAGGATTTTGAAGCGGTCTGGAATTTTCAACTCGACTCTGTGGATGCCGTTTTGCAAAGAATGCCTGGACTGAAAGCCCGATCTCTGCGATCAACGGCACAGGGGATGTTGGCCAACGCCGCCGGCAGCAGCGGCATTCAGATCAATGGCATAAATCCTGCTTCAGAAATAGCCACACGTAAATTAGATCAGTTCATTATCCGTGGGGCTTATTTCGATTCAACAAAAAAAAATCAGGTACTGGTTGGAAAAAAATTAGCCGACAGAATGAAGTTGACCCCTGGCGCCAAAATTGTCCTGACTTTTCTGGATCATGAGCAAAACATCCAGGCCAGCGCTTTTCGGATTTGTGGTATTTACGAAACCAGCAACGCACCCATAGACGAACGCAATGTCTATGTTGATCTCTTTGAATTCAACCAGTTGCTTGGTATTCCCGGGCGCGGCACAGAAGCTGCAATTTTATTAACCGGAGAAACCGAAATACCCACAGCGCAAGCCTTTCTCCAGCAACATTTTCCCGGGCTTGAAATCGAAACATGGCATACCATTTCACCCGAAACCGATCTGGTAATGTCGTCTTTGGACATCTCTTCTTTCATCATCATTTTCATCATCGTATTGGCACTGGCTTTCGGCATCATCAACACCATGTTGATGGCGGTGCTCGAGCGAACTCGTGAAATCGGAATGCTGATGGCCATTGGCATGACCAAAATCCGGCTGTTTGGTATGGTGGTACTGGAAACGGTGCTGCTGACCATGGTGGGGTGCCCGGTGGGGTTTGGCCTGGCCTGGACGCTAAACAAATGGCTCTCGGAAACAGGGATCGACCTTAGTGCTATAGCCGGGAATTTGATGAAAGGTTTTGGCTATGGTGCCATTATCTACCCCGATTTGCCAGGGTTTAAAGTAGGCCAAATTGTACTCACTGTTTTCGTTACCGCACTGCTCGCTTCGGTTTTTCCCGCATGGAAGGCACTGAAAATGAACCCAGTGCAAGCAATAAAAAGATAAACCATGGATACACCGGTCATTGACATCCACAACGTCAGTAAAATATACAACCCGGACAGTATTCCGGTGCCCGCGGTAAACAATGTCCATCTGCACTTTGACCGGGGCGAATTTACAGCGCTGGTTGGGCCTTCCGGTTCGGGTAAAACAACCCTGTTGAACATCATCGGCGGCTTAGATGCACCAAGTGAAGGCAAAGTCATCATCAATGGAACCGATATCACCCGATTGTCGGCCAATCAACTCATCAATTTCCGCCTGCACAATATTGGATTTGTTTTCCAGTCTTACAACCTCATCCCGGTTTTGACTGCCCGCGAAAATGTTGAATTCATTATGCTGTTACAGGGTACTCCTAAAGTCATGCGTCAAAAGCGGGTACAGGATTTGATGAATTCGGTTGGATTGGGAGATAAAATGGAAGTGCGGCCAGCTCAGCTTTCAGGCGGCCAGCAGCAGCGCGTGGCCGTTTCTCGCGCCCTCGCCTCCAAACCACAATTCATCCTGGCAGATGAGCCGACAGCCAATCTCGATTCCAAATCCGCTGCCAACCTGTTAGATATCATGGCCCAGCTTAACCAGGATGAAGGCATGACGTTTATTTTTTCCACCCACGATGCCCGCGTGATCGAGCGCGCACGCCGGGTGATCACGCTGGTTGACGGGAGGGTGGCTTCAGACACCTGTCCCACCGGGAAATAAGCAAAAAAGCATGAAAAAGCCATTTGCCCTGCTGTTTCTTTTGCACATACTCTCCTTCGGAACAGCCCAAACCGACAGCATTCCAGGGGAAAAACCAGCTCCTTTTCAGGTTCAGGGTTATGTAAAAGACCTTCAAACTGTAAGCTTTAGCCCCCAGAAAGGGTCTTTGTACACGGGCAACCTCCTCCATAACCGACTAAATTTCAAATACCAGTTTTCAACTGCACTATCGGCACGGCTCGAGTTGCGTACCCGTCTTTTTTGGGGAGAACAAGTACGCCTTACACCAGGATTTGCCCAACTGATTGATTATGAAAGCGGCCTTATGGATTTGTCATGGACGCCAATCAAAAAAACTGCTTTGGCAGGGCATGCCATCATTGACCGGCTCTCCCTGAACTGGCAGAATAAATACTGGGACATTACCCTGGGTCGGCAACGAATTAACTGGGGCGTCACTACCGCCTGGAACCCCAACGACCTGTTCAATGCTTTTAATTTTTTCGACTTTGATTACGAGGAACGGCCCGGTAGTGATGCCCTGCGTGTCCGTTACAGCCGCGATGGAATGTCGGGCTTTGATCTTGCGCTAAGCCGCGAAAAAGCAGCCAAATCCACAACTGCTGCCTTCCTTTATAAATTCAATGCTCTCGGCTATGATTTTCAGGCATTGGGTGCGTGGTACCAAAACAATCTGGCACTTGGCGGGGGGTGGGCAGGCAACATCGGAAATGCAGGGTTTAAAGGCGAGGCAACCTGGTTTCAACCCTACAATAAGTTGACAGATACCTCCGGAACGCTCTCTCTTACCCTGGAAGGTAATTATACTTTTGAAAGCAGCTGGTATCTCGGAGGCGCTTACCTCTATACTGGAAGGGGGCATAGCCGTCAGGGTGCTTTAGCTCAACTTGCCCTCCAACGACTATCAGCAGAAATGCTGATGCCTTTCAAGCATACGGTACTGATTCAGGTAGCCAAACAACTTACCCCGCTTTTTATGGCCAACCTAAGCCTGATATATTGCCCAGGTCCTGACGCACTGATTGTCTTTCCTGTATTTTCCTATTCTCTTAATGACAACTGGGACCTCAACCTCGTGGCGCAATCATTTTTTATCCCTGTAAACAAACAGTTGAAAAACGAGGGCAACTCACTGATCTTGAGGATAAAATGGGGGTTTTAATAAAAAGGCTGAACCTTTCGGGCCAGCCTCTGTAAAAACCTTATTGTCTTCCAATTTTAACGTCCATCAGATTTTTCCCGCTTTACCGGTTCTTTCATCTCCCTGGTTTTAACAGGTGGTGCCATTTTGGGCGCAGGTGCTTGTCGCGGTGCGGCGCTTTCTTTAGATTTCTGTTTTTCAAGCGTCGCTTCGTGGTGCTCCCGTCCTTTATCTACTTCCGGTATGGTCGTCCGGGGTATTCGATTGGGTGGGGTTTCAGGTTTTGTTTTCGGCCTGGTATCTGGCTTTGGTTTGACTTCTGGTGCCGGTATTTTCACACGATCCCGCTCCGGCATTTTTTCAGGCACATTGGAAGCTTTATCGCGGGGTTCCTGCACGGGCCCTTCGGGGCGGGTAGCTGGGGGGGCAAAAGCAGGTCTTAGCGGCTTCACCTTTGACAACTCCGGATATCGGTTTGCATTCCGGTCTAAATAATCCCGCTCATTGAGGGTTTTATCCGGATTGCTGCGGTTGTATTTGTCGCGTTCCGCTTCAAATTTGCCAAACTCGCGGAAGCGCTCAACCCGTCGCCCGTCGTCTTTGAGCCATGCTTCGCTGATCAGTGCCCGGTGTTGTTTTTGCCAGACTGTCACCCCTGCTGTGATGCTGCCACCGCTGTCGTGGTGCCGGTTGTGATGCCGAACGAAATGATCCGATAAATGGCACCAGCGGTTATGGTGCCAGGGGTGGTAAAAATACCAATGCGTAAAGTGATAGGAAGGCAGGCCGATGACAATGATGGTATAGGGCCGATCAGGATAATAAAACCCCCATTCCCACCACCAGGGATAAGGCCGCCACCTGGGATAATCGTACCAGTAAGGGTAGCCAAACCAGTAAGGATAGTGGTGGTAGTGCCGTTCAACAATAGGGACAGGTCTTTCAGGCTGTCCCTCATAGTAAATATCGCCATCATACAGATCGTCATCGTACAAATTGTCCTGATAGCCATTTTCATCAGCATACGTCCGGGCGGCCTCCATCAACTCTGCCTTTACCTTCGGATTGTCTTCGAGGCTTTGTTTCCACGCTTCCAATTCCTGTGCATTTCGGCGGGCAACCACCAGATTGAGGCTATCAACCTGGTGCCGAATCCATGCAGGATCTTTTCGATAGAGGTCGCCTGCCAGGATCGTGAGCCGGATGTTCTCTGTCAGCAAACTCAACACTTCCGGCAATTCGAGCAATCGGTGCAGTGCTGTTTTGGTTCTTGGCGGGTAAGTAGCAATAACGGCTTCAAAAGCAGCTTCAGCCGCCTCATCCAATCCATCAATTTGCTTCAATACACCCAAATAACTGATTCCCGCGCGCATGGCCTGGTCGTGAATTTCTTCAGGATAGCCCGTCAGCACCTGTTCTACGCCTGCCCTCGCCCCACCTGACTCCTGAACTTGTGAAAGACCTGCTGCGGAAACATCTGGATAGACGCGGCTTTCAGGACATCGAGATTGTGGAGATTGGCGGCGAAAACCCCAGTATGTTACAGGCAGGCGATACGGCTATTAAACAGGCAGCACTTCAAGCCTACAGGCGTGAACTGAACATTGAGCCTGTGGTTGAACCCTGGATGCGCGGCAGCGGCCCCATCTATGCCCTCAGCGACTACATTCAAGTGCCGGTCATTTGTGCGGGGACACTCTGGCATCCCAATTCCCGCGCCCATGCACCCAACGAGAATATTCTGGAAAAGGATTATTTTGATAACATGCGCCTGATGGCCGGACTAATAGAAGCATTTGCCGCAAATGCTTGACACCCTTTCAGGCCGTTGTTAGACTGGTAATTATGAATGGCAGGCTGATTATCCTCTTTGGGCTGTCTAGCTCCTCTGGTCGGTAACACGCACCAGGGTTTATG
>JABWAJ010000643.1 GCA_013361075.1 Saprospiraceae bacterium
AAGCAGTGGTGTTGTTGGAAGACTGCGCGCCATTGGTTGATGTTCTTACGAAACGCTGTACGGAAGTGCCCAGCGCGGTTCTCAGGCCGACTTTTATGGCACCCGGAGCATTGTCAGCCCGCAGTTCTAATCCCGCTAAGCCTCCGCTTACGCTCAGTACCTGAACAATGACTTCCCCATCGCCGCACACTTCCCGCTGCACGCTGTACTGCTTGTCGGCAGTGGCGGATGGAACCTGGTTGGCCGAAATGGAAATGGTGTCGCTGTTGCAGGCGTCGTAAGTGGCGGAGCCGGTCACAGAGCCGATGTTGGCGGCCTGCAAACTGCCGCAGGCGCTACTCATGGTTCGCGGGGGGGGGGGGCGAAATGGCCACCCGCCGGTTCGGGTTGTGCAAAGGTGGTGGCATCCATCGCTGCCGGGAATACAGCAAAATGGCCGCCGTCGGTGGCGAACAGGAAAAACGCGGCGGCAATAAGGCTGGCCATCATTTGAAAACGCAGGGTTTTCGAGCGCGCAAAACGGGAAAGGAAATTTTTCATAAATCAATTTTATGGGTTTAAAAATAGCAATACGAGTATTTCAGGTGTACTTCATTGAGAAGTACCCGTCGGGGCAATGGCTGTGTCTCGAATGCAGGGCGCACCGGCGAAGGGCCGGTTGCGTGTTGGTGTTTGATCGGTGTTGTTGCCGCGTTAACTTACGGCATAGCTGCTGTTCGGTGGCGCAGAAAGGGTAGTTTCCGCAAATGCGGATGCAGGGAAAGCGCCGCCGTGTGGCACTTGACAAATATAAGCAAGTTTAACCAAACAACAGCCGGATTTTTGTTAAAAAAAGGCGCAAAAGTATTTCAAATCCGGACATTTCAGGACATCTGACCCCGCTTCCATAAAAGCTTCGTGTTTTTTTAATAAAATAGCAGAAAAAAGCAGAAAGTGCACTTTTTCGAATGGCCTTGATGCCTGATTTTTAAGCACATGAAGCAATTTTTTCAGGAATATTTTTACTATACACGAAAAGAGCGCAATGGTGCATTTGCCCTGGTTGTGCTATGTCTTTTGCTGGTGCTGGCGCCGAAGCTTTACCCTTTCTTTTTGCCGCCCCCCCCGGCGTCTGATAGTCGTGCACTTCGGGAGGCAGCAGAGCGGATTGCCCTTTCGGATGGGTCGGAAGAAGACAGCGATGAAGCGGGACCTGCACACCCGGCAGCAGCATTGTTTCCATTCGATCCCAATACCGCAGATGCAGGCACTTTTGTCCGGCTGGGTTTGTCGGAGCGCACAGCACAAACCATCCTTAATTATCGAAAAAAAGGTGGCAAATTTTTCAAAAGCACGGATTTCAAAAAGATCTATGCCCTGCGCGAAGCCGATTACCTGCGCCTGGCACCGTATATCCGGATTGCCGGTAGTAACGAATATCCACAGGATCAGTCGTTTTCAACAACAAAAGAAAAAACGCCCCCAGCCGAATCGTTTAATTTTGACCCCAATACCGCAGACGAAGTTACTTTGCAAAAATTGGGCATCCCCGAAAAGGCCATCCGCGTCATGATGAACTACCGCGCGAAAGGCGGGCGGTTCCGGAAAAAGGAAGATTTGGCAAAAATATACAGCCTCCCGGAGGCAGACTACCTGCGCCTGGAGTCTTTCATCCAAATTGAAGCCCAACCTGACCCGAAAACCAAACCCGGCTCAGCGGTCCAGCCAGCCCCGGCAGCTGTACTGGTTGACATCAACAAGGCAGGTTCAGAAGAATGGCAAGCCCTAAGGGGTATCGGCGCCACAATAGCCGGGCGCATTGTTTCCTATCGCGAAAAATTGGGTGGTTTTGCCTCGGTGGAGCAAGTGGGAGAAATGCGTGGTCTGCCCGATTCCGTTTTCCAGCACATCAAGCCCCAATTGGTGCTTTCTCCTATTTTCAGGCCAATCCCGATTAATTCGGCGGGAATTGACGCGCTGAAAGCACATCCATACCTGTCGCAACGCGAAGCCGAAGCCATTGCGGCTTATCGCGTCAACCACGGGGATTTCCAAAACTTCGAAGACGTGAAAAAAGTAAAAGCGCTGAGTCCAAAAACGCTGGAAAAATTAAAGCCTTATCTCCAGTACTAAAACAGAATAGCCGCCCTCTCCGGAAGAGGGCGGCTCAGAATGAAATGAAGGAAAACAGTGTGTAATAACACTTAGAGCTTGTGCGGGATTTCATGATCGAGCGAGAGTGAGGAAATTTTGTTTTAGACAAGGCGAAACGAAGTTCGACGTAGTCAATTTTGCAGACATAGCCGGCAGCTATGTTGAAAAAATTCAACGAAGTATAAAACAAAATTTGCCAGCCGTAGCCGATTAATGAACTCCCCCACAAGCTCTTAACTTGGTATAGAGAGAACAACGTAGTTACAGTTCATCCAGCAGCTCCGCAAAAATAGCCGGTGTTGTACCAATTGGCTGAAGCGGAATTGGAGTTCCTATACCCTCCAGTGTTGTTTCAGCGTAACCTAAATAATGATTCTGATCTTTTGCGGAAATGCTAAGTAGTGTTACCGTATTGCCAATCGGTATAAAATCGGTACAAAACTGCCCGGCAGAAGCACGCCATTCAAACTCTATGATGCTATTCTGCTGCTGAAAAATGGCAAATGCAGCCGTATTGGTTTCGTCAAATCCTTCCGGCAGGGAAATGCAAAACGTCGTTTCCGTTACCGGCGTTGTGGGGATGTATTTCCCACAGGCAAACCAACCCGTTGCAGAAACTTCCCATTGCCAGCTCGTCACCCATTGTTGATTGGGTACATCAAAAACTTCATTTTCCGAAACGCCGGATTGATCATTTATATCTATCCACAAAATTCTGCCTTCCTGGTCGCTTATTCCCCGAAACAGGCCAGCGTCTGCATCTGCAGCCAGCCTCGGAATATCGAAACGCAATTTTACCCCTGGCGCAAC
>JABWAJ010000072.1 GCA_013361075.1 Saprospiraceae bacterium
ACACGCTCACTTTCACCCCCAACGCAGGTCAGTGCGCTAATGCCAATACGATGTCCATCACGGTCAATGCAGCCACCTCGCCGGCACTCACGCCGATTGGGCCATTTTGTGTGTCAGCTGCACCTACTGCCTTGAACACCACCCAAAGCGGCATCACCGGAAACTGGGCGGGGCCGGGCGTAGCTGGGAACTCTTTCAATCCGGCAACTGCCGGGGCAGGCAACCACACGCTCACTTTCACCCCCAACGCAGGCCAGTGTGCCAATGCCAATACGATGTCCGTCACGGTGAACCCCAATCCCACTGCCAATGTACCGGTACCGTTTGAAGTCTGTGTACTCATCGTTCCCCCTACCCTGCTGAGTGAAAACAGCGCTGTTGTTCTCAATCAGATTACTGGTGGCAATGCGGGGCTTACCGTCAACTGGTTTTTTGATGCTGCTGCCACCATGCCCATTCCCAATATCAACAATATTTTTCTGGCAATTCCGACGCCCACTACCGTTTACGCAACAGTGTCCAACGGCTCCTGCTCTTCCTCTACGGTTCCGGTGGGCATCCTCATCAGCCAACCGCCGGTCATTAACCCACCGGGTGCTGTGTCGGCTTGCCAGAGCTATACCCTTCCGCCCATCACCGGCACCAACCTGATGGGCAGCGAGGCTTACTACACCGGCCCCAACGGAACGGGCACACAGTTCCTGCCGGGACAAGTCATCACCTCCACCATCACTTTATTTGCTTATGCAGGCAGCGGTATCTGCGCCGATCAGGAGCAATTCACCATCACCATCACTCCACTGCCGACGGCCAATCCGCCTGGCGCACCGCTAAGCACCTGTGACAATGGTGCGGGCATCGGCCAGTTCAACCTCACCAACCTCAACGGCATTATCAGTGGAGGAAGCGGCACAGTCAACTGGTTTTCCAACGCTGCCGGCACGATTTCCATACCCAATCCCGGCGCGTACAATTCCGCCTCCGGAACAGTTTACGCTACGGTTAGCAATGGCACCTGTACCTCCCCGGCAGTACCCCTAGGCTTGCAGGTCAATCCGCTTCCGGTTGTCAATCTCACTGTGACACAAGCGATTAGTTGTTCAGCATCCGCTAATGGCGCTATTTCAACCAGCATAGGCACCGCTACAGGACCTTTTACTTTTGATTGGAATATCAACGCATTAGACGGCCAACAAAATCCCGCCAACCTTGGACCGGGCACTTATTCGGTAGTTGTCACCACTACCAACACAGGCTGTGTGGGAATGGGCAGCATTACCCTTTCCGCTCCAACGCTCATCACCCTCAACTGCGCCCAGCAAAACCCTGTTTCCAGCATCGGCGGCACCGACGGTTCGGCAACCGTGCAGGTTTCAGGAGGCACGGCTGCTTATTCCGTGGCCTGGAGCGGCGCAGCAAGCGGTTCTCAAAATCAGCCGACAGCCGGAACCGCCACGATAACCGGCTTGATTGCGGGTACTTACAACCTCCTCGTCACCGACGCCAATGGTTGCACACAAACCTGTTCCTTCACCATTACTGCGCCCAACTGCAACCTCGCCGCTACTGCCGTGGGAACCAACCCCGGCTGTAATGGTGCGGCCAGCGGCAGCATTGCCCTCACGGTCACAGGCGGAACCGGCGGAACCGGCGCTCTGACTTTTGATTGGAACGACAATACACTGGACGGTTCGGAAGATCCGACCGGACTTTCGGCGGGGACTTACTCCGTTACCGTAACCGATGGCGCGGGCTGCACCGCCAACGCAATGGTGACTTTAACCGACCCGGCGGCATTGAGTTTTGCGGCTACGGGCAATGTAGCCAACTGCCTCGATCCGCTTAATGGCAGCATCTCCATTACCCTTGCAAGCGGAGGCACTTCGCCTTATGAAGTGTCTTATAATGGTCTTTTTTTTACAGGCATAGGCTCATTGCCCGCACAAATTGCAGGTATTGCACCTGGCAACTACACCGTCACCTTGCAGGATGCCAACGATTGTATGGTTGAAACGCAGGTAGTTGTTTTTGCTGCCCCTACTTACACCCTCGATCTCGGTCCCGATCTCTATGTACGCATTGGCGACAGTGTTCGATTAGAGGGTTTGGCCAATTTTTCCATTGATTCTGTGGTATGGACACCGACCGAATTTCTGACCGACGTCACAGGGCCGGTCACTTTCACCAGGCCCCTGGCCAGTACAGCCTACCAGTTGATCGCCTTTGATGAAAATGGCTGTCGGGCTGAGGATGCAGTTTGGGTGTTTGTGGAACAACGATATGAGGTTTTCATTCCCAATACATTCAGTCCAAACGGAGATGGCATTAATGATAAATTCAGGGTATTTGGTAATGACAAAGTCAAAATGATCCGCAGTTTACAAATATTCGACCGTTGGGGCGGCAATGTATTTGGTGTCACAAATGTGGCGCCTGATGACAGTGAGGCGGGGTGGAACGGCAGCCACCGCGGTCAGATCGCAAGTGCGGGCGTATATCTGTACTTGACGGAGATTGAATTTTTTGACGACCATGTTGAGACGGTGGTCGGAGAAGTGACGCTGGTGCGTTGATTTTTTTCAAAGCAGTTTGCCCGACAAGGCCGACGCTATAAATATTTTTCATACGAATGTTTTTTATTCATAACAAATTGTAATCTAATGAGAAAAGCAATTTTCACTTATTTCAGATCCTGGCGCAATGCAAACGCACTGTTGCTGGGGTTGGCTATCCTGATCACAGGATTCACATCGGCTTCAAAGCCTAATTTCGACCTGACGACGCACAATGCGGCAATTGACGCTGTTGCACTGGATGACAACTGTTTGTTGAGCGAGGCCCCCAACACGGCGCCTTTTGCGGCTGTTTCTTCTCCCACTTTTATGGCTCCGAACCAGCCTGTTGGCTTTGTGGCCAATTCCGCTACGGGTTCAAGTATATTCATAGCTGTTGGTCCTAACAATGTTGGCACCAATAATATCGTGTACCGGTTATTTTATTCCCCAACAGCTTCGGCGCCTGCAAATCCACTGAATGCAACCCAACACACTTTCGGTTCCATCCCGGGTGACGGAAACGGGACTGCCGCATTTGGGTTTAGCATCGCCGGACTTAATGCTGCAACCGGATATACTTTTTGGTTGTATCAATACAACACGGTAGATATGTTGTATTCGATTCCTGCCGTTGTCACCCGATCTACATTATCACCTCCGGCAGCTCCCACCACCAATGCACCAGACCCTACCTGTCCGGCAGGGAATGTGGTGTCTGTTTATGGCGATTTTTATTCACCAAATATCGCGACCAACTACAACCCTAACTGGGGGCAATCCGGGTTTGGGTCTGTGAATCCAAATTTCAATCCCGGAACTGGAAATGTAATTTTGGCTTATCCAAATTTCAATTACCAGGGAACGGAGTTGACTCAAACCAATTTGTCGGGCATGACGTTCATCAACTTCGATGTTTGGACAGGTGCCAATCCAGCAACAACAACGCTCCAGGTGAGTCCTATCAATCAAGGAACAGGCCCTGCAGAAGTTTTGGTAACGGTGCCTTATATGCAAGGTCAGTGGACAAGAATATCCTTGCCTAAAAGTGCTTTTGGCGGAATGACCTGGGATGCCGTATTCCAGTTGAAATTCGCGGCAAATGGCCCGGGAAGTACCGTTCCTGTTGACATCTATCTGGACAATATCTATTTTTCTACCTGTGGTGTAACGCCCCCTCCTACGGCTCCAAGCCAACCTGTTGGCTTTGTAGCTTTTAACCCTTCGAGCTCAAGTGCATTCTTAGCTGCTGGTCCTAACAATGTTGGTTCCAATAATATCGTGTACCGGTTATTTTATGCTCCAACAGCTTCGGCTCCTGCAAATCCACTGAATGCAACGCAATACAATTTTGGTTCAACCGGAGGTGACGGAAACGGAGTTTCCCCATTTGGGTTCAATCTTGCCGGACTTAGCCCTGCAACTGCATATACTTTTTGGCTGTATCAATACAACACAGCAGGCATGCTTTATTCGACTCCTGCTGTTGCAACGCTTACTACATTATCTCCTCCGGCAGTCCCCACCACCAACGCGCCAGATCCTACGTGTCCGGCAGGGAATGTGGTGTCCGTTTATGGCGATTTTTATTCACCAAATATCGCGACCAATTACAACCCTAACTGGGGGCAATCCGGGTTTGCATTGACAAATCCAAATTATAATCCCGGAACAGGAAATGTAATTTTGGCTTATCGAAATTTCAACTACCAGGGCACAGAGCTGACTCAAACCAATTTGTCGAGCATGCAGTACTTAAACTTCGACGTTTGGACAGATGCCAGTCCATCCACCACAACGCTCCAGGTGAGTCCTATCAATCAAGGAACAGGCCCGGCAGAAGTGTTGGTAACCGTGCCTTATGTTCGGGGCCAATGGACAAGAATATCCTTGCCTAAGAGTGCTTTTGGCGGAATGACCTGGAACGGCGTATTCCAAATGAAATTTGCAGCAAATGGCCCGGCAAGCCTTGTGCCCGTGGACATCTACTTAGACAATATTTTCTTTTCTACCACAAATTGTACCTACGTAGCTCCTCCCACCGTTGTGTGTAAAAACGCAACAGTAGCTCTGAACGGCAATGGCAATTATACCTTAGTGGCAGCCGATGTATTTAATGCCGCTGCTTCTACGAATAACTGCTCGGGCGCGCTGACGGTCACCAATATCTCACCGTCAACAGTAAGCTGTGCTCAACTCAACCAGACCATACCGGTGACGGTAACCGTACAAGACGGCTGTGGCAATACGGCCACTTGCACAGCTCAAATCACGGTGCAGCAAGGCACAGCCCTGCCTGGGGGCTGGAGCAGCAACAACGTCGGTAGTGCCAATGGCAGCGGGAGCTACAAGCCTTGTACTGGTGCTGAGTTTACCCTTTCTGCCTCCGGGTTCTCTACTGCTTCAGCAGACGTCATGCACTTAGTTTCCAAACAACTTTGCGGTAATGGCGAAATTATTGCCCGTGTTGGCAATATACAAAACGGCGGCTGGGCAGGCATTATCCTGCGTGAAAGCCTGGCACCTGGTTCCAAAATGGTGGCGTTGAAAATGCAAAACAATAACACCAGTATCCGCCGTATGATTCGGGCAACGACCAACGGCGTGGCCAGCAATCTGAACTACTTACGGCCAGATGATACCTGGTTGCGCTTAGTACGCAGCGGCAGCACCTTTATCGGCTATACTTCATCAAATGGAACTTCCTGGTCTTTTGCGTTTTCTACAACGGTATCAATGGCGGGATGTATTCATGCGGGGCTGTTTGCAGAAAGCATCAACGTGAATGTGACCACCACAGCGGTGTTTGGGAATGTCTCCATCACTGGAGGAGCTCCTTCTTTAGCAACGGACATCAACACCGTCACCACAGCCGCACCGGAATTGAAGGTTTATCCGAACCCGACTTCGGGCGAAATCACCCTTGACCTAAGTGCATACCCGGCCCGCAACCTGCGGATCGGGTTGTACAATATTCAGGGTAATGTACTGCAAATAGTGGAAAAGGATAACACGGAGATGAATACCGAAAGTTTTAACCTTTCGGCGTACGGTGCCGGCATTTACCTCATCCGGGTGCAATCGGAAGGATTGCCCGATGCGGTGAAGCGGGTGATTGTGCAGTAAAAACAATCTCAGCAAAGGAAAATAAATAGCCTGGCCGGACAGTGTTCATCGTTAATGCACTGTCCGGTCAGGCTTTTTTTTTCAAGCGTAAGCAGATGCATGAAGTAAACTGGCCACCGTAAATAAATCTGCATCACTGCGGATCTTGCCCGGAAAGGCATCCCATTTATTTCGGAGCTTGAGCACTAAACCTTTTTCCTGCCAGCGGACAAGGGTTTTTCGGTCGAACCCGGGATATGTCCTCAATACATCCAAAGCCCGAACAAGCTCTTATATCCATATTTTCGCTACCTTTCGACGCGAGTCTTTCATAAAAATGCACACCATGGACGAAACCAAACCATACCTCATCCGCAACATGACGCAACATGAAGTGGAACAGATTGCAGTGGAATGGGCAGCAAAAGAAGGTTGGAATCCCGGGCTTCATGATGCCCTGTGTTTTTATTCAACCGATCCCCAGGGTTTTTTCGCCGGTTTTTTGGGGAACGAACCCATTGCCTGCATTTCAGCGGTTGCTTACGATCCGGACTTTGCCTTTATTGGATTTTACATCGTCAAGCCGGAGCATCGGGGCAGAGGTTACGGATTACAAATATGGAATGCGGCAATGACTTATTTACAAACCCGGAATATCGGCCTGGATGGCGTTGTGGAGCAGCAGGACAACTATAAAAAATCGGGCTTTGAGTTTGCTTACCGCAACATTCGCTACGAAGGTACGGCCCACCAACCCACAGAACCGTTTCCGGGGATTGTCCCTGCTTCAGAAGTTGCTTTTAATGAAATCGTGCAGTACGATGCCGGTATTTTTCCCGTGCCCAGACCCCAGTTCCTCCAGGGCTGGCTTAAACAACCTGAAAGTTTGGCCTTCGTGGCGTTGCAAGGTGGCAAAGTTGCCGGGTACAGTGTTATCCGTCGGTGCAGAACCGGCTATAAAATCGGGCCTTTATTTGCCGACAACAGAGACCTGGCCCACCAACTGTTCCTTGCTTCTGGCAATCATGTTCAACCAGGTACTCCTCTGTTTTTAGATACACCGGCAGCGAATCAGGCGGCAATCCAACTTGCTGAAGCTTATGGCATGAAAAAAGTGTTCGAAACAGCCCGCATGTACACAAAATACCAACCGGCTATTGATCTGAACAAAATCTATGGGGTGACGACCTTTGAGCTAGGGTAGGTGAATGTGGCAGCCAGGCACCTTTCCGGAAAAAGGGCAATGTGGTCATTAAGAGCTTGTCGGGGTTTCAAGATGAATCGAGGGCGGGGAAATTTTGTTTTTGACAAGGCGAAAAAAACAGGTATTGTTGTAGGCACAAGAGTGTATGGGCAACCTTGTGTGCATCCCCGGGTTATCAGGATTTTAGATCAATTTCTTTTAACTGCGTCAATAAATCTAAATTGAAAAAATGGAAGGAAAAGACATGACCCGGCTCTCGCGGCTCACTGCTATTTTGACGCAATTACAAACCAAACGCCTGGTTACTGCGCCGGAGTTAGCCCAAAAATTTGGGGTGAGCATCCGCACCATTTACCGTGATGTGCGGGCATTGGAAGCATCGGGTGTCCCCATTTTTACAGAAGAAGGCAAAGGTTACGCGATCGTGGAAGGCTACCGGCTGCCGCCTGTGTCGTTCACGGAAAGTGAAGCCAATGCATTGATTACCGCCGAACGGTTGGTGCGCTTCAACAAAGACCAGTCGTTTATTGACCAATACGCCAACGCAGTTGCCAAAGTGAAAGCTGTTTTGAAACACGATGCGAAAGAAAAGTTAGAACTCCTGGCGAACCGCATGCATATTACAGACCAGGATTCAACGCCACAAAGCCAACATCTGGCGACGTTGCAATTGGCCATTACCAACTTCAACTTAGTCAGCATGACCTATAAAACGGTCGCAAATGAACATATTTCACAGCGCATCATCGAGCCGTTTGCCCTTTACACCATGGGCAATCAAAATTGGCTGCTGATTGCCTGGTGCCGGTTGCGTCAGGATTTCAGGACTTTCCGGATTGACAAAATCGAACGACTCCAGGTACTTTCCGAAAAATTTGAACCCCATAAAATGACCCTTGAAGATTATTACGAAAAATATATCGTCCCGTCTCTTAACCCCTGACATACTGTTGTCATTCGCCGCCTGTTCCTTTGTACTATTATTTAAAATTTAAACAATAGACACAATGGAAAATGTACAGACAGCCCCCGTCGTCACGACACCTGAAGCGCTTTTAGCACACTGGCAGGGGCATCGCCGGTTGACCCGAAAAGTAATCCAGGCCTTTCCCGAAAAGGATTTTTTGAGTTTCAGCGTTGGCGGCATGCGCCCTTTTGCCGTGTTGGCTATGGAAATTTTGGACCTGACCGAACATGGCATCAGAGGCATCGTAACGGGCAGTTATCCCGAGGTTCACGAACTGCCGCACCATGCGAATAATCACGACCGCATGCCCAAAACCCAGGCGGCTTTTCTGGCAAAATGGGATGAAGTCACGGAAGCCCTCAACGAACTTTGGGCGCAAATTCCTGCCACGCGGTTTCAGGAAATCAATGTCGCTTTCGGGCAGTATGAAAATGCCAATATTGATACAATTTTGTATTTTATTGACAACGAAATCCACCACCGGGCACAAGGCACGGTCTATTTGCGCGCCCTGGGCATTGAGCCGCCTGCATTTTGGGATCGGTATTGAGAAATTCGGGGATGTGTAAGCTGAGTCTCCGAGAAAAATGATTCGCATGACTCACGTTTGTGAGTTCATGCCTTTTTTGCCGCTTCCATTTTGTGAAACAAAAAATAAGAAACGCCCAGCGGCACAAAGAACAGCAACGGAAAGATCACCTGAAAACTAAATCCGTCCACAGCCCAATTGCTCACTGCTGCGCCGATAAAATTGAGGGCAAATCCAAAATAAGCCCATTCTTTCAGCCTTGCGGGTACGACGGGCAGTACGAGGGCGAGCGACCCAAGAATGCTGAAAACATTGATCATCGGACCAAAATACGACGGGTAACCATAATGCTCCATGCCCGCTTTGGACACCTCGCTGCCGAAGAAAATAACGGTCATGACGCCGCACCAGAAAAAGATGATGCCTGTGGCAATCCAAAAAATGATTTTGTTTTTATTCATGATTGATTAGTTTTTTTGGTGTGATCCCAGGTATCATCCCGATTAAGCATTTAAAATGAGGAGCAATTCGTCCAGACGAGCGAGGGTCGACTTCATGCCCGCCTCCATGCCCATGCTGATGACCATCTCCAAATCGGTAAGGGAGGCGTAGGTGACTACACTTTCCACGACAGTATGTGCGCCCTTGTCGGTGAACGTAACCACCCAAGTTGCCCGGGGAAATTCTGTGTTAATTTCGCCTGCTTCGTTGCTGAAAGCATCGGAGGTGGTATAAAAATCAATCGGTTGAATGCTGAGAAATTCCGTCCAGCCCCAATATTCGCGGCCATCGGGTTCCACCATGGCGTAGTGCCAATGCCCGCCTGCCCGAAATTCCATGGACTTTGTTTTCGCCGTAAGCGGTTTCGGAGCAAACCACTGGTCGAGCAGTTCGCTTTTGGTGTAGCAGTCCCAGACCACCTGGCGGCCTGCAGCAAACTCGCGGCGCATGGTAAGGGTATTGTTTTCCTTATCCACAAGGAAGTCGAAATAGAGATTATTGTTCATTTTTATTCGATTTAAGCGTTTCCAACAAGTGGTCGAGCTGGTCGAAACGCTGTTCCCAGATTTTGCGAAACTGCTCCAGCCACTGGTCAATTTCCTTCATTTTATCCATTTGGAGTTTGTAATAAATTTCTCTTCCCTGCTGCTGCTGGCTCAATACGTCGCACTCGGTAAGGATTTGGAGGTGTTTGGAAACCGCTTGCCGGCTTGTATTGAAATGGGCTGCCAAAGCATTGGGAGTCATCGCCTGCACGGCAATCAGGGCGATGATGGCCCTCCTGGTAGGATCGGCAATAGCTTGAAAAATGTCTCGTCGCATGGTTGGGTGTATATTTGCAAATATTCGGTTGCAAATATACATGCAACGATTTGATTGCGCAATTTTTTTTGATCTTTTTTTCAAATCCTGAAGTGCATTGTTGTGAAGTTAAGCGCATACCATCAAGCTTGGTAAATTCCCGGAGCAGGCTCTGCCGGCTGTGTTTTAGCCAACCGGCTTTCTGAAAACCCGGCGAATAAAGTATTGCTCCTTGAAGCTGGCGGGCCCGATAAAAAATGGAAATCGGCATCCCGGCTGCGTATCGAAACCTACGCGGGACTGAAGTAGACTGGGGGTTTTGGACAGAACCACAACCACACGTCAACAATCGGAAAATCTACCTTCCACGAGGAAAAACTACAGGCGGCGGATACCATGCTTCCTAACCAACTGAATATGTAATACTTATAACCAAAAACTAGTGGTTTTGAATAATGCACAAATCCCTGAAAAAAGAATAGAAAATTGCCTGTAACACAGCATTTGTAAGCATTTAATGATTGTTTCTATGTTTTAAGCCGGCAATTTCAGTGGATTACCTGCAAAAGCCCAAACAAATTCCTCCCCTGTACTTGCTTTTATCTGATCGTTTGAGTATTTTGCATACTGTATAGTAGGCTACCCCATTCTGCGTGACTCTAATTTGACATTTAAAGGTAAAATAAAACTTAAACCCATGAAAAATCTTCTCGTGATTCTTCTATTATTTATTGGCACTTCGTCGTATGGACAAATCATTTATTCGCAAGACGACTTGAATATTAGTGGTCCAGAAATTATAAAAATAAGTGATGGAGGCTATCTGCTAAATACTTATTATTCGAGCTATACCCCTAATTCTAGTCCGATTGAGGGTGTGAATAACTATAAGCTAATGAAACTGGACTCAGAAGGGAATATCATCTGGTCTATATTAAATGCATATTTTTCGCCATTAGGAATGTTTGAAAACAGTGACGGGAGTTTTGTTGCTATAAATCGTAAGTTTACAGGAGATTTTTTTGTTTGCAACTGGATAGGATACCAATGGGGTGAAAAAATATTTTTCACAAAAATAGACGATGAAGGGAATTTATTGAACCAATTTGAATTAAACCCGGGATGTGAAAATAGTCTAAGAAGTGTTCTTAAAGTATCTGCTGATAAATATGCAGTTGTTGCTGTCTATCACCAGGTTCCGCCGGGCTGGGCTGGCACACCGCCCGAAGGCCATTTGTTTTTTATGGATGATGACGGAAACATAACTGCAGATCACGTTTATCCAAACATTTCTTTTAACTATGCAGATCTATTCCTGGCAGATCAAAATAAGATCAACCTGGTTTATATAAATTCAAACGAAAATCTTGTATTGAATGTGTATAATCTTTCGTTTAATCTCATTTCTTCTACTGAATATCCCAATACCGGTAATTTATTTCCCTCTTCTTCGCATATAGAAAAAATTGATGCTTACAAACAACTGACAAGTAATAATATTAGCTTGGCGGTTTTTTATAGAATTGGCACTAATATATACTTGAAATTATTAACTTTTGACACTGCATTTAATGTAATTGGCAATTATGATTATCCCTGGTCAAGATATACTTCAGATCGCCTTGATTATGAAATAAATGGCAATTTCGCGATTGCCAATACGGTTCAAGACAATAATGGAAACAACATGATTCAAGTTAATTTATTTGCCCCTAATGGGCTTTTATTAGATTCAACAATTTTAGACATAGCCTCGAACGCTGAAAGAGTTTCCAGTTTAACTTTCGATCATGAAAATGAAATTCTAATTGGAGGTAGTTTTAATTGCTGTAATTTAAATGCATCGGTTGGCCCGGCTAAGTCGTTTCTTTCATTTGGTCATAATTTCATTACAACTTCAGAGGAGCAAGAATTTCCTGAGAAAATACAAATATTCCCAAACCCGACAATTGGAAATTTACAAATAGAATCAAGCAATTCTAAAATAGTGCGCATTGATATCTACGATAAATTGGGCAGAATAGCTTTTTCAAGCGTAGATCAAAATGGGATGCAAAGCATTGATATTTCTGAGCTTTCGGCGGGGATGTACTTTGTGGTCTTAAAAGATGGGGATGGTAATAATTCCGTAAAAAAAGTAGTATTGGAATAAGCCCTTGTTGAGGATCCTCCTTCATATAAGGATTCGTAATTCATCATTTGATGGTCCTTTTGCGACATCGGACAACCACAATCCGTTGCACGGCAGCCGGGTGCGAGGCTGATGATCAGGAAAAGCAGGGCGGGAAGATTGAGCTTTTTCATGATAGGAAAGGCTAAGAGAACACCTGAACGTCTATAAAGTAAGACACAAATATCAACAAAATCCCCTACATTCATCCCATCAAAAAAAACCACGCCATGAACGACGCTTTCCGCGCCCAATTTCCGGCCCTGGGCCGTCAGCACAACCACCGCCCGCTGGTTTTCCTCGACGGTCCTGCGGGTGTGCAGGTTCCGGAGTCCGTCATCGAAGCCATTTCCGGTTACTACCGCACTTCCAACGCCAATACGCACGGGGCTTTCCTCACTACCCGCGAAACAGATGCGATGATGGAGGCAACCCGCGAAAAAATAGCCACTTTTTTGGGTGCTGAAAACAGCCACACCATCTCGTTGGGGCAAAACATGACGACGCTCAACTTTGCGCTCAGCCGGGCCATCGCCCCGTTGCTGCACCCTGGCGATGAAATCCTCATCACCCAACTCGACCACGAATCGAACCGTGCGCCCTGGCTCGCTTTGCGCGAACGGGGGGTCGTTGTGCGCGAAATCGGCATCAAACCCGATGCTACGCTTGATTACGAAGACATGGCTGCCAAAATCAATGAGCGCACACGCCTCGTGGCCATGGGTTATGCCTCCAACCTGAGCGGCGCAGTAAACGATGTAGCATTGGCCCGGCAGCTTACTCATCGGGCAGGTGCCTGGCTACTGGTAGATGCCGTACACTACGCGCCCCATTTTCCCATCGATGTTGCAGCTTTGGGTTGCGATTTCCTGCTTTGCTCGGCCTATAAATTCTACGGCCCCCACGTAGGCATCCTGTACACCCGCCCCGGCCTGCTCGACCGACTGCAACCCTACCGACTACGCACGGCTTATCAACATGCCCCCTACTCCATCGAAACCGGAACGCTGAACCATGCGGCCATAGCCGGTGTAGGTGCTGCAGTGGACTTCATCGCCTCTATCGGAGAAGGGCCTACCCTGCGCGCCTGCCTGCTGGATGCCATGCAAACCATTGGGTTGCACGAGCGGGAAATGGTGTTGAAACTCTCAAAAGGCTTGTCGCAAATGGCAGGTGTAGCCATCGTTGGGCCGGGCCTGGATGAAACCCTGCGCGCACCAACCCTGGCGTTGACCGTTGCCGGAAAACGACCGGAAGAAGTTTGCCAATTGTTGGCGGAACAAAATGTCTGCGCCTGGGACGGGCATTTTTACGCCATCCGGGCCACTGAAGTCCTTGGTTTGCTGGAGAATGGCGGTGTGACCCGGATGGGCATTTCGGCGTATACCAATGTGGAGGATGTGGATGCTGCCCTGGTAGCAATGCAGCAGGTTGTTGCCTGAGGTTTGGGTAAAAAAATATATTTGTTAGAATAACCAACTATGGCAAAGAAATCATGGATAAAAAAACGCTCTCAGAATACATTCGCCGCAATGAACTGGATGCTTTTTTCAAAGCGGCTACGCAAATGAAAAATGCGGGTGAAGCCTGGCAAAATGAGTTGATTTTGCTGGAACGCCGGTTTGTTGAACTGGAAGATCAGGAAGGCGACGGGGTTTTGTCGCCCGAAGAAGCATCCCGGTTGCGCAACGGCATCAGCCGGGATGCCATGAAACTTCTGGAAGAACTCGGTGCTTTTCAACCCCTCCATCCAGCCTCCCAAAACGTTCGCAAATTGAAAAAATCCACATTGTGGCTGTTGCTGGGCGCAGGTATGCTGGTGGCTTTGCTGGTTTGGCAATTTAGATTATCCAAAGAAAAAAACAGGAAAACTGAACAGGAAACAACGATCGTAAAGCCCGCTGAAAATTCCGGAAAGTCAAATCCGGAAATTGAAAACCAGACCGATCCTCAAACCAAAGTGGCTCCGGATAAAAAAACAACGCCAGAAACAACCCAAAAACGCCTGCCATCAGCGCCCGAACAAATCAGCAAAAGTGGCGTTGCCTTAAAAGTGAGCGGCAACAACGATGAGTTCGATGCAGAAATAGCCAGTTTTTTGGAAAAAGTCTTGCTCGAAAAAGGGATTGCGACCTACCCCGTTGAGAAAGGCGGCTCTTATGCGGCGGCAATAGATTGCAGGTTTTCGGTTAACGAAACCCGAACCAGAACAAGGGACGGCCAGGATGTTTTAAAATCGGTGATCATCCTGTCGCTGACCGCCCGCAATTCGGACAATGTGGTGTGTTATACAAAACGTTTTACTTCGAATGCCCAAATAATGCGTCCGGGAGATGCAGCAAACGAAGCCATTAAAAAGGGGTTAAAAAGCCTGCGGGAAGCCATTAAAGCTTCAGGAATACAGGCTTGTGCGGATTGATGATCACCTTTTTATCTCTCTGAGCCATGAATAACAACTACGTTTTTTTTAGCCTTATTACTTTTCTAACCGTCTTTTCTTCAACCCTTTACGGCCAATGGTCAGCGCACCGAACTCCCGTTGGCAAATACATCTCTTCCCTTGCTTTTGTTGGGGATCAGGTATTTGCACAATCAAATAGTCCGAATAGCACTTTATTTGAAACCGTTACCGCTCAAAATGGTGGTACCTGGATGAACCTTGTTGTTCCTGAGGATACTTTATGCCCGGGCGGCCTGTGTAAATCCAAAACCATTGAATCGGAGAACGGACATTTATACTATGTCAATCCCAACGGATGGCCCGGATTTGCTTATAAATCGGATGATGCCGGTCAATCCTGGAACCTCGTGATTCCACATTATTCTGATTTTTTGGAAGTGCTTTTTTCAGGCGATTATATTTTTGCCTCCACAAGCAACGTAGTCTGGCGCTCCAACAGCGACGGGCTCGAAAGCCATAATTCCTTCGTTTCCCAAACCAACTGGAATATTTCTGCTATTTGTCAGTGGGCCGATAAACTATTGGTACTCGACGGCATCGGCCTTTGGGTGTCAGCCAATTCCGGCGATACCTGGACCCAGTTGACCAGCGCCATCACGACAGTAGGCCTTTCTTATCAGGATGCCGATCTTTTTGCTTTTGGCAACAGCATTTTCCTTTCTGCCAGGGCCCAGGGCCTGCACACGTCCATCGATGGCGGTACCACCTGGGATTTGCTGCCATTCCCTGGCGGGCAATACGTGCGTTCCATGATCGAATACAACGGGAAGCTTTTTTGCGGGGATGGAAAAAGTTTGTTTACTTCCACCGACGGCGGACTAACCTGGGTGAAAGAATTGGCAGCCCCGGGCCCCAGTGTGCTTAAAATAAATGGCAATGAAATTTGGATGGGAACCGACTTCGGGGCATTCAAATCAACCGACGGCGGCAAAAACTGGTATGCGTTAAACCTCGGATTGCACCGCCCTTTGTATGGGACCACGCCGTATGGGCCAACCATCAACAAAACGCTGTTTTCCCATGCCGGACGTTTGTTTCTTTCTACCGAATTTGGCCTGTTCGATACTCCTGACGACGGCGCGACCTGGCGCTACGCAGGAAATTTTGCCGACGTCACCGGAGGCATAGATGGCGACACTTCCTTAGCCATACGCGACAACTACCAATGGGGCTATAACTGGTATTATACCCGCGATACCGGGCAGACGTGGCAGGCTTTCCCCATGCCGCCCAATACGCCTGCTACGTACAACCCTCTGATGTATGCCAACGGGTATTACCATGCCTTCGTCAATTCATTTTGTTACCGAACCAACAATTTTGGACAAGATTGGGAACAACTGCCGGTTGATTTTGGCGCTCCTGTCAGGCAGGCCGTTTTTTCACAGGGGAAAATTTTTGCTGTTACTTCCGGTAACGGCTATTTCATATCTACCGATTTGGGGATGAACTGGACAAATCCGGGGCAGTCCTCCTGGCCTGATTTGCAACTTTACGCCGATGCACAACAGATTTACGCCCATTATGGATTCTATTATTACCGCTACGATACCGATCACTGGCAGAATATCCCGTTTCCCGAGCCGGGGAATTATACGCTGGTCGTGGGCACTGAAACGGTATTTGCTTACAGACTGGATTCACCGTACACCCATAAACTACTGGCATCCGACAACAACGGCGAACACTGGGCCAACATCCTTGGCCAACACCCCTACCTGAACGACCTTGGTTTCGACCTGGGCGCAGGCGCATTTGGCCTCCACAACAACCACTTTTATACTTTTGGCCGAGGCACAACCGACGGGTCATTGCCCTCACTCTGGAAATTAGAAGCTGGCGAACCAGGTAATCCGATCCGAACGGGTAAAGTTTTTTTTGATCATAACAACAACGGCATTCCGGAGCCTTTGGAAACGGGGATTCCCAATGCCGAAGTCAGTACGCCTTCTGTTCAGGCGATTACCGATGCATCGGGGGATTTTGCTTTGTTTTCAGGAACTGTGGGCGATACGATCCGGCCGTTTTTTACCAATCCAAACTGGACGAGTACTCCTCCGTTCCACATTCTGACTACCAATCCGCAATCGTATCATTTTGCCATCACGCCACTTCCCGGCGCACCAGATCTGGTCGTAACCGCTACGGCAACGGCACCGTTTCGCCCCGGGTTCATGACTTCAGTGAAAATCCGGGTGGTTAATACCGGTGCAGTGAGCACCACAGGTACCCTGCGTTTTGTCAAATCCAATGCTGTTGGTGTTGCTTCCACTACGCCGTCTGCGAATCTGTTTGTTGCTGACACAGTCACCTGGAACTTTGATTTGTTCCCTTTTGCGGCAAGCGAATATTATGTATTGCTGGAAACACCCAATTCGGTGCCTCTCGGCGATGTGCTGTCTTTTTTGGCGGAAGCCATCCCGGATATTGCAGACAGTGCTCCTGCTGACAATGTGGTCAGTTTTTCGGAAACGGTGGTCGGTTCATTCGACCCCAATGACAAAACCGTTAACCCAGTGCGGATCAGCACCGCAGCTGCCCAAAATGGCACATGGCTGGATTACACCATCCGTTTTCAAAA
>JABWAJ010000644.1 GCA_013361075.1 Saprospiraceae bacterium
TTTTGGGCTCAAAAAGTAGAAATAAACCAGGAGCAATGACCATCCGGCTAAATTCCAGCAGAGCATTAAGTAAATGTACTGATAAAATATGCACAGCCAGTGCTCTCCGGTTCCACCCAATTGACTTCAACTCATTGTCTCTAAACATGCCTCCCGGAGTAATTGCATGTACGCCAGCCCTTTTCGCCGGGCAAACGCAATATTGCGCTCCGGAATCCCTTCCGGATCAGGGTAGCTTTCCAATGCCCGGTCGAGGCTGGACTCCCGGAGCAGGTGAAGCATGGGATACAAAGAGCGGTTGGTAAAATTGGCCGGGTCGCCAGCCGGGGCATCGGCAAAGCAATATGCTTCGTGAAAACTGGCAATTTGATAAATGCCCTCGTAGTCCTGGTCAAACAATAAATTTTCGCCAAGTTCGAGTAAGCCGAGAAAATCATCGAATTCCGGAAAAGCACCCGGAAAAAGAAGCAAGGTCGTTTCAATAGCTACATCTTCGTCTAAGCGTTTGCATTCCCGCAAAACGGCTTCCAGACAAGTTTCCGGGACTGCGGAACGGATGACTTCAAAATGGATACTGCCGCGCTGGATTTCCCGACTGGCAAAGGGGCAAAAATTACATCCTACAACCACGGTCTTTAACCAGGCAAGAGTTTGGGCAATGACGACTTGATCGGATGGAGGAGAATTTTGGGAAAGGAACAGATCAGACATTCAGGATAATTCTAACTGACAATGAACAATGGGTAAAAGTCGGCATATTATCCCATAGAAAAAAATGATAAAAACAAACTCTTTTTGTCTGATACAAGATCACACGCATCACCCTGTGCGATGATTCCTGTCATTGTGGCTGGCTTGTGTGGGTGGTAATTTGCACAGCATTAACTGATTCATTCTTTTGCCTGATGATGGAAAAAGCAACAACCTCCCATTCAGATGCCGCTTTTGCTTTTTTGCAACAACGGTTTGCAACCCATTACAACGATATTTTTTTTAACGACCTGGCAGAAAAAACCGTTGTTGTGATTCCAAGTCTGACCCTGGATCCTGAAATATTGCGATCAATCAAAGGCATTGTCTATTATGAAGAGCGGCTGTTGTGCCTGCTCATGCTGCTGCGAATGCCCCGAACACGGGTTATTTTTGTCACAAGTGTGCCGGTAGACGACAGCATTGTGGATTATTACCTCCATCTTTTGCCTGGGATCACAAGCTATCATGCCCGCCAAAGACTCACCCTGCTGAGTTGTTACGACGCTTCCCGTATTTCTCTGACGGAAAAAATTCTCCGCAGACCCAGGTTGATGCAGCGCATAAAAGAGCTAATCAAATTTCCTGAATTATCCCACATGGTCTGCTTTAACGAAACCATCGCAGAAAAAAAATTAGGATTGGAATTGGGCATTGGGGTGTATGGTTGCGACCCTTCATTGTACTACCTCGGTACCAAATCCGGTAGCCGCCGGATTTTTAAACAACTCAACCTGGATGTTCCGGCTGGCGTTGAAGACCTGCATTCCGAAGAAGAGATTGCAGTTGCATTGGCTCAATTGAAAAAAGATAACCCGCAACTGCGCAAGGCCGTGGTAAAAATGAACGACGGTTTCTCAGGGGAAGGCAACGCTGTTTACAGGTATAGTGAAGCCGTTCGGGACTCGGACGATTTGGCACAACAAATCCAGGCAAACTTGCCAAAACAATTGAGTATCGTGGCAGAAGGTGTTTCTTATCCGGTTTTTATGGAGAAATACAGCAGCATGGGCGGGATTGTTGAGGTGTTTATCGAAGGAGCGGTCAAAGAATCGCCTTCCGTTCAATGCCGGATCAATCCTCTGGGGGTGAGTGAAATCATTTCTACCCACGATCAGTTACTGGGAGGCGAAAGTGGGCAGGTTTTTCTTGGTGCCACGTTTCCTGCAAACATCGAATACACCCGCGAAATCGCTGAAACGGGCAAAATTATCGCCGATGAATTGCTGAAATACGGTGTATTGGGCCGGTTTGGCATCGATTTCATCTCCGTAAAAGAGGAAACTGGCTGGAAACATTACGCCATCGAAATTAACCTGCGCAAAGGTGGCACAACCCACCCGTTTTTGATGCTGGAGTTTTTGACAGGTGGCCAGTTCAATTGGAAAGACGGTGTTTACACCATGCCGAATGGCCAAACGCGTTGTTATTTTGCCTCAGACAATGTTATGAGTGAAAAATACAAAGGTCTCACTCCGCACGATTTGATTGACATCGCTCATTGCAACCGCATCCAATACGACGGGGCTACACAATGCGGCGTAATGTTTCACATGATTGGCGCTTTGTCGCAATACGGCAAATTAGGTATGGTTTGTATTGGGAAAACCATACAGGAAGCACGAGCTTATTTTGAAAAAGCAATCCAGGTGTTGGATGCAAATACGCAACACCAACCCGATTCGATCCTGGTTTAAGCGCTCTTTAACTCTGTAATCAATTTTTCAAGCGAAGCTTTGGCATCGCCAAACAGCATTCGGGTCTTTTTGTCGTAGAATAATTCATTCTCGATGCCTGCATAACCCTTACCCATGCTCCGCTTCATCACAATGACGTTTTTAGCGGTATTGGCTTTGATGATTGGCATTCCGTAGATCGGGGAACCAGGATCCGTTTCGGCAGCAGGATTGACCACGTCGTTGGCTCCGATCACAATCACTACATCCGTATTGGGCAAAAGAGGGTTCACTTCATCCATTTCTTTCAGTTTTGGGTAGGGCACGTCTGCTTCGGCCAGCAATACATTCATGTGTCCGGGCATGCGTCCGGCTACGGGGTGAACCGCATACGCGACTTCAACCCCTTTTTGTTCGAGTACTTTTTCAAATTCATGGCAGGTGTGCTGGGCTTGTGCTACCGCAAGTCCATATCCCGGAACAATCGTCACCCGCTGGGAAT
>JABWAJ010000645.1 GCA_013361075.1 Saprospiraceae bacterium
CTAAGCCAGTGGGCGGGCGGCGCAGGGGCTTGGAGGAGGAAGTCGCCTGCTGGGGGGATTCTATATCGCGCTCCAGCAAAGACATTTGGGCTTCGAAAGATTCTTCAAAAGCCTCCGTTAAAAAGGACTGCAATTCGGCTGCAAAGCCTTTTTGTGCGGGGCGTTTTTCGTACTTAGGCGTTGGCGGGTCATTCACCATTTCCGGAAACAAAAGCAGTTCCTTCACCTGCGCTTTGCTGCCGGAAGACTCGCCCATAAGGCTTTCCAAACCATCGGTGAACCGCTTTTTGGCCATACGCTGAAAAATGTTTACAAATTATATTTTGATAAATTCAAACTTCTACCTCCTCCGTTTCCGTCATGGCGCCTTTATTCAACGGGCGTTTGTTTTCGGTCCGGTCAATGATTTCTTTGCTCAGCGCTAAATAATCTTCAGCACCGCTGCTCTGCCGGTTGTATTCAAAAATATCCTGCCGTTGTGCGGGGGCTTCTGCCAGAGCCACATTGTCGCGGATCAGGGTATCAAACAGGATATCACCAAAGTACTTCCGGAGGGTGTCTACAACGTCGCGGTTCAACACTTTTCGGCTGTCGTACATGGTAGCAATAACGCCGCCGATTTCCAATTGCCGGTTGAGGCGGAGCTTGACTTTCTGGATGACCTGTTTGATCTTTGCCAACCCCTGCATGGCTAAAAACTCGGTTTGCACCGGAATCATTACCGTATCGCTCGCCGTGAGGGCATTGAGGGTGAGCAACCCCAATGAGGGCGGGCAGTCAATGATGATGAAATCGTACGTATCGCGCAGCGGGTTGGTGAGTTCTTTTAGCAAAAATTCACGACCGGCCTCGTTGATGAGCTCCATCTCCACGCCAGAAAGGTCCAGCACAGAAATGACGACATCCAGGCGCTCTTTCAGGCGGTAGGGAACGAGGTCAGATTCGCCCCTCATGGCTTCGTACATACTGGAAGGCTGCCTTGGAATGCCTAATGCAAGGGTAAGGTTGGCTTGCGGATCGAGGTCGATCAGGAGCACGCGCTTGCCTAATTCTACCAATCCTGCACCAATATTCATGGCGCTGGTGGTTTTTCCGACGCCTCCCTTGTGATTGAGTAAGGATATGATTGTTCCCATAAGTCTGATTCGAGCCATCCATACTGGCGGCAAGCAAATTTAGTGTTAATTTTCCAACTAACGTACTTTCCGTACAAATGTCAGGTATTTGACTGGTACCATCGACCTCCGCCTGCATCTCTTTCCCGGGCGGATTTGGTTTGTTCAAAAGTCCTGGGATCCAAAAAAGAACGTTCTTCTTCCGGTGCTTCCAATTCCCAGGATGGTTTTTCTTTTTCTTCGTCCTTTTCAATCCGGTCCTTATAGAGAAATGCTACAAAAATCCCCACGAGTCCGCCCAGCAAATGACTTTCCCAGGATACCGTTTCTTTACCCGATGTTGGCACGATGCCGAGGAACAATGAGCCATAGTAGAACAGCACCAGCAACGCCAGGACGATGGATTTGAGGTTTCTGCGAAAAATACCGGTCCAGAATACAAAAGCAACCAGGCCATAAATTACGCCACTGGCACCAACATGCGGTCCGGATCGGGCCAAAGCCCAAACAGCTACCCCTGTTAGAAAATAGATCATGAGAAATGCCGGAATCGCCACGCTTCTGTAAAAAAACAACAGAATGACGCTCATGACAAACAACGGCGGTGTATTGGCAATGATGTGGCCAAAATCGGCATGGAGCAACGGAGAGGTAAAAACCCCCAGAAGGCCATCAACTTCACGAGGGTATACCGCCCCCAACAGCCCCAGATTGAACCCCGTTAGCCATTGAACCATGTGAATGGCCCACATCAGCAAAACAAGTTGTATCGGCAGCGCGATGCTGCGGTAAAGACGGGTTTCTTTTAATGGAGGCATAGCATTGATTAATGTCAGGATAAGATCTCAACCATTTTCATGAGCATTGGGTTGAGTTCCAGATTGTGTTTGGTGGCCTGATCAAAAGGGGTATACGAAATATCCCTGTGAATGATACCAATCATTACCCCTTTTTTTCCATCCAGGAGAGCTTCTACCGCAGCCATTCCCATCTGGCTGGCCCGCGACCGCTCCATTGCAGTTGGGCGCCCGCCGCGCTGCATGTGCCCGAGGATGGAAACTTTTATTTCGTAGTTGCTGAATCCGCGTTTTTTTACTTCTTCTGCCACTTTAAAAGCGCCGCCGGCCTCGTCTCCTTCTGCAACAACGACGATACTTGAAGTTTTTTTGTTCTCGTACCCTTTTTTCAATTTTTCAATCAGGGAATCAATATTGGTTTTGCTTTCCGGAATAAGGATGGCCTCGGCGCCTGTAGAAATACCGGCCCGCAAGGCAATAAAACCTGCATCCCGTCCCATAACCTCCACAAAAAACAAACGATCGTGTGCATTGGCGGTATCTTTAATGTTGTCTATGGCACTCATCGCTGTGTTGATGGCCGTATCATACCCAATGGTAAAATCCGTTCCATACAGGTCATTGTCAATCGTACCCGGGCAACCGACAAAACGCACATCCGGGTATTCGTCCATGAAAACGGAAGCACCCCGGAAAGTGCCGTCGCCGCCAATGGCAACAACGCCTTCTATTCCCGATTTTACTAAATTATCGTAGGCTTTTTTACGGCCTGCTGCGGTCATAAACTCTTCGCTTCTCGCAGTTCTTAAGATTGTTCCGCCCAGCTGCATGATGTTGCTGACGGAATGTGAATCCATCTCTATTAAATCGTTATCGATCAGCCCCTGATAGCCGCGCCGGATTCCTACTACGCCAATACCGTAGAAGATGGCCGTGCGCACCACCGCACGGATGCAGGCATTCATGCCTGGAGAGTCGCCACCGGAAGTAAAAACGCCAATTTTTTTCATAAAC
>JABWAJ010000646.1 GCA_013361075.1 Saprospiraceae bacterium
CTCAATTTTAAAACAAATTTTGATATCCGAAGCGATTGGTCTGTGGAAACCCGTACAGACATTGAAGGGTACGAATGGCTGGAAAAACCCAAAATGCGCGTAGTCGGCGTCAACCTGCCGATTGGGTTTATTGCTGACATGATCTTAAAAAACAGCAAAGACAAACTAACCCGATCCATTGACAAATTAGCCAAAGACAACCTCGATCTGCGCAAAATGGTGGAAGAAGCCTGGAAGCGATTTTTCGACCCGGTGCTGGTTGCGCCGGAATACAATACCTGGCTGACCCTCAATCCGGAAAGCATTGGCATGACGCCGCTGAGCACGCTGAACAATGAATTGGTGAGTACCATTGTGGTAGAGTCCATGCCAAAGGTGAAAATTGGAGATCGCCCGGATGCGGCACTCTTCAGGACTTTGCCGCCGCTGCGCTATGTGGAAAAAGCACAGGAAGATTTTGTTGTGCACCTTAAAGCTGATGTCAGTTTCAGGGAAGCAGAACGCATTGCCCAAACAGCCCTCGTAGGCGAATCCTTCAGCCAGGGCAAACGCGCCGTGAAAATAGAAGACATCAAACTTTACGGACAGGGCAACAACCTGGTGGTGACGACGAAATTATCGGGCAGCTACGAAGGCAATGTTTACCTCATCGGCAAGCCGGTTTATAACCTCAAAACCAATAAAGTGGATTTGGACAACCTCGATTTTTCCCTGGAAACCAAAAGTTTTTTGGTCAAATCCGGCGCGTGGATTCTGAAAAGTACCCTGCGCAAAAAACTTCAGGAGAATCTGGACTTTTTGCTCGACTACAACATGAAAGGCATACAGGATCAGTTGCAACAACAATTGACCCATTTTGCACTAAGCTCGGGTGCTTACCTGAACGGGCAATTGCAGCAATTGAATATTGAAAATGTTTACCTCACCCAGGATGCTATTATTGTAGACTTAGGGCTGCAAGGGAGGGTTAATGTGGTGGTGAATGGGTTGAATTGAAAAATCAACCTAATCTACATAGTAAGAAAGGCTGTTTATCGGATGTCTGGGCCCCTCGGCGTCGCCAGTAACGAGCACAACTTCCCAAACCAGCGTGGAGCCAACCTCCCGGTCTTTTCTGATAAAAAAGCGTTGCTCAAGATTTGATATATTGATCCGGGCAATCCCGTTTTCGTAAACCCGGAGGCTGGTAATTTTGCTGCGTTGCTGCTGGGTTAATGCATCCATCCTAAGCGAAAAATTAACTTTGAGGTCGCGATAAGCCGGGCCAAGATAGGTTGATTCCACGTTGCCAAAGACGACGAACGGGAAATTTGGATCATCGAGTGGATTAGTGTCCAGTTCAATTTCCATGATACAGGAAGAGCATGAAACCATGAGCAATAAAAAATATCCGATGTAGGTTGATTTATGCATGATTTGGGATTGAGTTAGAAGTTAAGGTGGAAGCCTATACACAAGTCACCGGTACCTGGTTCAATTAAAGGTCGGAACACAAAAGGATTTTTATCTGTAAATTCAGGTTTCACTAAGGGTTTCTTTCTGAATTTGGTGTAAAGCCAGTAAGTAATCCCTCCGGCAGTTAGTGCAACAGGGATGCCAACAATGTATTTGAGATTTCGCTCCTTTTGAGCCTCTACATATAGTGCAGCATACCTTTCGTAGGATTCTTTGTTTGTTAGGAAATCCTGGGTAGCTACTGAGTTCAGGTAGCGTTCTTTGGCATCAAGTGTCAATTCTTTATATTGATTTACTGCTGGGTTGCTAAACGTGTAAAGGATTAATCCTAAAGTAGCGACCGCCCCGGCACCTACTGTTGCCTTTCTGGAAAAATTATTGATGGAATAACGCTTGTATTCTTTGCGATAAGCTACAAATTCCGGATCGAGCATCCCGTACTTGAATCCAAATTGATAATCTTTAGCCTTATTGGCTTCAATTACTATCGAATCCGTAACTTTTTTAAATCCCGGGGCCCACATTTCGATGCGGTGTATTCCCGGGTTCAGGTTGAATCGATAAGGCTGGAAAATGTCCTTTGAAGGTTTCACCAATACAGTATCCACCTTTACCCACGCTGAATTAGGGGTAACTTGTACCCGCAACACGCCAATGGAACTCTGGGCCACTAAACTATGAAAAAGGAATGTGATCAGGAGAAGCAAGATTGGTCTTTTCATGGCTGGAAGTTACTTATGGCAAAAATGAGAACAGCAGAACAGGGCTCAGTAAATCAAAGGTAAGGGATTTTGAGGTTATTTTTTCAATTGATTTGTCAAAAATCGGAACCTTCGTATTGCTTTTGATGACAGGGTTGAATCGTGTAATTAACAATTACTGCGGAATCATCATTTTGATTACAACGAGATTCTACCAGTGATTGGCTTGAATTGAAATCAAATCTTTATCTTTGCGCCTTCAAATCAGCAAACAACCGCATGCACGCATCAGCAGAACCGGCAATCACTTTCGACATAGCCAAAAACCTCGGACTGACCGAAGAGGAATTCGAGCGCATCAAGGAAATCCTGGGCCGAACGCCAAATTTTACCGAGTTGAGTATTTTTTCCGTCATGTGGTCAGAGCATTGCTCTTATAAAAACTCCATTACCTGGTTAAAAACGCTTCCGCGCGAAGGCAAGCGTTTGTTGGTGGAAGCAGGTGAGGAAAACGCAGGACTGGTGGATATTGGCGACGGGTTGGCCTGTGCTTTCAAAATTGAATCTCACAACCACCCTTCTGCCATCGAACCTTATCAGGGGGCGGCAACGGGGGTTGGCGGCATCCACCGCGATATTTTTACCATGGGCGCACGGCCCATTGCGGCGTTAAATTCACTTCGTTTTGGCAACCCGGAACTGCCCCACACCAAAAGACTCGTGCGGGGAGTGGTAAGCGGCATTGGTAAT